>JACREX010000081.1 GCA_016212695.1 Bacteroidia bacterium | reverse complement strand
GCAATAGCTCCTGCCTTTCCGTATCAGGTAGAATCTTGAAAAGTGCAAATATATGTTCTTTCGTAGTCATCGTATATTTAATATTTGTGCCAAAGGTAAGCAAAAATTATTAATCAACCATCAATTAGATAAGAGCCAAAAATCTTCATGAATGAGTAAAATTTGACATGCTAAAATTAACAAAAAGACTTAATAAGAAAAATCGAAGTTGAAAAATGTCAAAATAAAAAATAGAAAATGCAAACTTATGGTGAATTTCACCTTTTATAATTAACTTACTGGAAGTTGTATTTTTCAAATTAATATTGGTACTTTTGTCCGCTGTTAATCTAAGCTAAAACGGGATAAATTTGTAAATAATAGGTATAAGGTATAAAGGCATAAAGGTATAGGGTTTGAGCGCCTTATACCTCTATTCCTCTATACCTGAAAAAGTAAGGCTATTCAAAGTATAATTTGATATAGGAAAGCATGTATATTTTAAATTATATTGTATGGGATATAAAGCCTGAGATATTCACTATCGGTGAATGGGGGTTACGGTATTACAGTATTTTATTTGCATCGGGTTTTGTTATCGGGTGGTACATTGTGCAGTATTTTTTTAAAACCGAGAATATCCCGTTAAATGAACTCGACAGCCTGTCTATGCATATGATACTCGGAACGCTCATAGGAGCCCGGCTGGGGCATGTTATATTTTATGAACCCCGTTTTTTTTGGCATAACCCGCTCGAAATACTTATGTTATGGCATGGCGGCCTTTCCAGTCACGGAACTTCTCTTGGCCTGCTGGTAGCGCTTTATCTGTTCACCAGAAAATCTACAAAAAAATCATATTTGTGGACTCTCGACAGGGCCGTAATCCCGGTTGCTTTGGCGGCTGTGCTTATCAGAACAGGCAATCTGATGAATTCTGAAATATATGGCATCAGGACTGATGTTTCATGGGGTTTTATTTTTATAAGGGCCGGAGAAACCGTTCCTCGCCATCCTACCCAGATATATGAAGCCCTGGTATATTTTGTAACATTTATTGTTTTAATGTTCATTTATATCCGTACAAAGGGCGCTTTTCCTAAGGGATTGGTATTTGGAATTTTTCTCATAGGAATTTTTGCCACGCGATTTTTCATAGAATTCCTGAAAAAAAACCAGGTGGGCTTTGAAGAAAATATGCTGCTTAATATGGGGCAGATATTAAGTATACCCTTTACTTTCGTCGGTATTTACCTGATAATAATGGCTTTGAAAAACAAAAGAAAAGCCGTTATTTAACGGCTTTTCTTTAATTTATTATCATTTCAACATTTCCATAAGATTTGGATTTCAGCACTTCATATGAATTTGAGAAACCCATGATATTATTAATAATATGTGAAGAAGGTTCATATTCGGCCTGGCCTGATACATTAAGAATATCTTTATATTCATCAAAGTTTGTTTCAGAACCGGGTTTTTCGAACGTTGAAATAAAATAAAGCAGGGTAGAACGATTTTTCATAGGCATTTGGTTTTGTTAAACATTTACAAGATAGGAAACGATAGTATTTTAAAATTATTATTTAATTTGAATAAAATTATGTTTAATCAACTATTTTTTTTTTAATTTTGAAATCAAAAGTTTTGGATATAAAATAAATGTTTTACTTTTGCCGAAAATAAATTTATTTTTATGAAAAGATATATTTTGTTAATTAACAATTTGTTCCTGGTTGTATTTATTGCTGCAATCATATTCTCATCCTGTACAAGCGACAATGACCAGTGGAAAAAGGTGACTAAGGATTCTGTACAGACCAAACCTGGGCACAAACGTCCTCCTGTTTATAAAATTCCGTCACCCATTGAATTATATCTGTTTTTAAAAGAAAATAATATTCGTTTTGATAAAAATTTATTAGGTAACCCGGATAATGTATCAAAATATGAAACTACAAAAAATAAAGGGTTAAATTTCGGTATTTATGCATCCGATCTTGCATATTGTACGGTTTTCAGCAGAAGCCAGGAAACATTCCTTTATTTTAAATCGAGCAAGACCTTAGCCGACGGATTGGGCCTGGCTGAAGGTTTTGACGATATTATATCCAAGCGTCTGAATAATAATATGAACAATACAGACTCTCTTTATGAAATCACCAATGATGCATATGCCGCTGCATGCCAGTATCTTGAAAGTGAAGACAAATCTGATATTTTATCATATATTTTAGTTGGAAGCTGGATTGAAAGCATGCATCTTTCAATGAATTCTGTAACAAAATTTAAAGCTGAAAATCCGGTTGTTGTCAGAATTGCCGAACAACAGCTCATCCTTGAGAACCTGAATGCATCGCTTGATAATATTGATAAAAAGGATACTGATTTTAGCGAGATGAAAACCAAGATGAAAAACCTCCAGACTATTTTTGATAAATTATATGAAAATACGGATGCCTTGATCACGAAAAAACAATTTGATGAAATTTTCAGTAAAATCAAGGAATTAAGAAAAGAGGTTATTGGTTAATAAATATAATATTGAATTAAAATAAAGTTATATGAAAAGAAAACATATTTACGGATTAGTTTTATGTTTTATCACTTTTGTCAGTTTCTCTTTTAATGCATCTGCTCAGAGATGCGATAAAAAAGATCTTTGTAATGATGAAGATTACGGCGATTATGATTTCAAGAGCCAGACCCATTTTGCCAAACTTTCTCCCGGCGATACTTCAACTATTAATATTGTTGCGTATTCAGGAAATGATATGAGAATCTTAGTCTGTGCCGATGAAGAACTGGGCGAAATAAAATATCAGATTGTTGAACCCATCCGGGAAGTTAAAAAAGTGATGAAAGTAGGTCCGGAACGTATTGAAGAGGTTTTTAAAATGGATCCCAATACCGGAGAACGCGCTGTGGATGAATTTGGACAGACTACCAAATTAGGAGATAAGAAAGTCAGGGATACTACATATGAAACAAAAACGAATATTATTGAGAAACTTATTTATGATAACAGTAAAAGCAAAGATAAACCTTTTTATGAAGAAAAGAATATTCCGAAAACAAAACGATTGAGAATCAAAGTGCAGGTTCCAAAAGGCCAGGATCCGGAATTGGTTGCATGCGTAAATGTATTGGTCGGAAGAAAATCCGCGAAATCAAATAAATTTTTAAAAGGTAAGGATTGAGAAAAATTTTAATTGAATTAAAAGCTCCGTAATGGAGTTTTTTTCGTTTTTTAACAGAACGGATGACAAAAATTATTTCACAAATTATTTTATTTAATGTATTGGCGGTTTTAGTTACCCTTCATATTTCTAAAGCCGGTCATGGGCCGAAACAGTTGGTATCGTTGAACAGGGCATGCCTGTCCGGCCCGCCTGCCGGTAGGCAAGGTAGGCAGGTATTTTCTTCCGAAGATACCATTAAGAAGAAATGTTTCGATACCATTTTATGTCCGAATGAATATATATCAGAATATGATTTCAGAAGCCAGTCTTATACTACATTACTTTCACAGGGAGATACGTTAAATTATACTTTCATAGCTTATTCAAAGCAGGATTTTAGAATCATCGTCTGCGGCGAAGCATCGCTGGGCAATATCCGTTATAAGGTTGTTGAACCTGAAAGAAAAATTATTTCAAAAGTTAAAAAAGTGAACGAAAATGAGGAGATCATTTATAAATTGGATGAATTTGGCGAAATGATTCTTGGCAGCGACGATAAACCTGTGGTGCTAAGCAAAGAAATATTACGCGATACCATTTGGGATAAAACCATACTTATTGAAGAAACTCCTTTATTCGACAGTGAGAACAACCAGGGGAAAAAATTCTGGGATGTGAAAAATATGAACAGAACCAAACGCCTGACTGTAAAAATAAAAATAGATGGAGATAATAAAAATAATTCCGGTTGTGTAAATATTCTGGTTGGAAGAAAATATTCCAATCCCTTCAGGCTTTCCGGCAAGCATTAACAGAAGATCCCACATTTTTTTCAAATCTTGTTTTTAAATCATTTTGTTTTCACTTTTCAATTTATTAATTTTAGCACTTTAATAATTGTTCTTTTATACTAAAAACGAGATAAAAAGTACATTTTGTAATCAGTGATCGGTGTTCAGTAATCGGTGGTTTTATTACTGCATACCGATTACCGTTTACTGAATACTGATTACAAAAATATAGGCCATACAAAGTATAACAACTAAAATTATTGTAAATGAGCGAGTCTATTTTAAAAGCGTTAATGCAACTTTTTGCAATTATTGCAAATGTTGAAACAGAGGAGGGCGTTTCGTCTACATCAAGAAAGATTGTTGAGTCTTACCTGAGGCAGCAGCTTAATAAAGAACTCCTTGAAGAATACCTGAAAATTTATGATGAGTTTATTGCCAAGCATCATAAAAAGAAAGGCGAAAAAAGGCTCTCTTCAAACTCGGTTAAAGTTCTTAAAATATGTGAACAGATCAATGACGAATTGCGCCAGGATCAAAAGATGCTGGTGTTGCTTCAGTTGATAGAATATGTAAGTTTTGGCGAACAGATTACAGATAAAGAATTGCAGTTCATTCAAACGGTTGCCGAAACATTTAATATTTCAAAAGAAGAGTATCTGAATGTAAAAGAATTTATATTTGATAACATCGCATTGGTTCCTGAAAAAGATAAATTACTCATTTCCGACGGATTCGGAGAGCCGCCCAAAGATATCAAATACGTTCATGACGAAAACCTCCGCGGCCAGATAGTTTTCCTCTGGATCAAGAGTACGAATATGTATGCTTTCCGTTACTCCGGTAAAAGCGAGCTTTTTCTCAACGGCCGCAATATCAAACCCCGCTGGGGATATATTCTTCCCGGCGGAGCTTCGATAAGAGGACCTAAAATCAATACCGTATATTACAGCGATGTTGCCAGTAAATTTCTACAGGATAAAAGCAAATCCAAGATTGATTTCGAAGCCAAAGAGATAGAATTCAAATTTAAGAACTCGGAAAACGGTATTCAGAGATTTAATTTCCATGCAGAAAGCGGCCAGTTGATCGGTGTGATGGGAGGCAGCGGCGCCGGCAAATCAACGCTTCTGAATGTTTTTAACGGAAATCTCGAACCGCAAAAAGGAGCGCTTCTTATCAACGGATTTAATATTTATACCGAAAAAGAAAAGGTAAAAGGCGTCATCGGTTTTGTGCCGCAGGACGACCTGTTGATTGAAGAGCTGACCGTTTATCAGAATCTGTATTATAATGCAAAACTTTGTTTCGACAATTTTAATGAGGAAGAAATTGATAAATCTGTTTCCAAGGTACTTCAGGATCTGGATCTCTATGAAATCAGGAATCTGAAAGTAGGAGGGCCCCTGAATAAATTCATCAGCGGCGGGCAGAGAAAGCGTCTGAACATTGCCCTTGAACTGATCCGTGAACCCTCTGTGATGTTTGTGGACGAGCCCACTTCCGGGTTGTCGTCTATGGATTCTGAAATAGTGATGGACCTCCTCAAGGAACAGTCTTTAAAAGGGAAGATGGTGCTTATTAACATCCATCAGCCTTCGTCGGATATTTATAAAATGTTCGACAAGATTTTGATTATGGATAAAGGGGGCCATCCCATTTATTTCGGGAATCCGATAGATGCGGTTACCTATTTCAAGAAGATGACCAACCATGTGAATGCGGAAGAAGGCGAATGTATAACCTGCGGTAATGTGAACCCGGAACAAGTGCTTCAGATCGTGGAAGCAAAGGTTGTGGATGAATACGGGAAACTTACCAGAAGCCGCAAGGTGTCTTCAAAAGAATGGTATGCCCTGTATAAAGAAAATATCGAATCAAAGGTTACTTTTACTGAAACCACGGATCCGATACCCGAAAATAAATTTAAGATACCCGGCGTTCTTAGTCAGTTCAAGATATACGCCATCCGTGATATCTTATCAAAACTCACCAACCGGCAATATGTATTGCTTACATTTCTTGAAGCTCCGTTGCTTGCGGTTATCCTGGGATATTTCACAAAATATATTTCAGGCGCCACCTATGTATTCAGCGAAAACGAAAACATTCCCGCTTATATTTTTATGGCGGTAGTAGTTTCATTATTCCTAGGAATGACCATCAGCGCCGAAGAAATCATTAAAGATAAAAAAATACAACAGCGGGAACAGTTCCTTAATTTAAGCAGGGCAGGTTATCTCTTTTCTAAAATTCTTATTATGTTTACCATCTCCGCTATTCAGACATTCACGTTTGTTGTGGTCGGTAATCTTATACTAGGACTCAGCAGCATGAATATTAATTACTGGTTAGTATTGTTTTCTGCATCCTGTTTTGCAAATATGCTGGGGTTGAATATTTCATCAGCGTTGAATTCAGTAGTTACCATATATATCCTGATACCGTTCATCCTTGTCCCGCAACTTCTTCTCAGCGGTGTTATCGTGAAATTCGATAAGCTGCATAAAAATTTCTCATCGCATTCTTTAGTGCCGGTTGCCGGAGATCTTATGACTTCGCGCTGGGCCTATGAAGCAATCATGGTTTCACAATTCAAGGACAACAAGTATGAAAAATATTTTTTCAATATTGAAAAAGAAGTAAGCTACAATTCCTATAAATGTAATTATTTAATACCGGAACTTCTCTCAAAGGTTGACAAATGCGAACAGGAACTTTCCGATAAAACGAAGAAAGAAGATGTTGAAGAGAACCTGCTCGTATTAACAAATGAGATCAAAAAACTTTTAAATACCGAGTGTGATGCGGATTTCAAATATCTTGATAAAATGAATATTAATTCGTTTAATACGGATATAGCGGAGAAAGCAAGAAGATATCTTGAAAAAACCAAAAAATTCTTTGCAAAACAATTGGATGAAAAAGATAAAGAGAAAGATGCCAAATACAATGAACTGGTTGGTAAATTCGGTAAAGAAGCGCTTGAACAACTCAAGAAGGAGTATCATAATGAGAGCGTGGCAAATGTTGCCCTGAATGCGCAGGAGATTAAAAAGACATTCCATGAAGACCATCAGATCGTGCAACTGATGAATCCCATATTCAAAGTGCCGGATGTGAAGAACGGCCGAGGACATATGTATGCGCCCGTTAAACGGATCTTTGGTTTTAAGATCGATACCTTTTGGTTCAATATTATGTTTATATGGCTTACCACCGTTTTTTTCTTTTTCGTGTTACGCTATGATCTTTTAAAGAGAGGATTTGAATACCTGGGAAATGTGAAACTGATTAAGATATTCAAAAAAATCAGTTCCAATAAACCGGATGTTAAAGAATAAAGGGAATAGGAGAGAGGTAGCTTTCTAAAAATTACGAATGTAGAATTGGGAATTATTTAATGCTATGATGAGAAATTTAATAATATTATCGGCTGTTTTATACGCGGTTATTCTTGACTATTCAAAGCTACAGGCTCAGTCTGTTGATGTGCAGCAGAAAAATTACATCAATGCCGATTCGCTGGAAAAGTCGGGCAAATTTCAGGAAGCTGCCGAAGCGTACGAAAAAGCAGTTGTTAGTGATAAAGATTCTTCAGAACAAAGTATTAAAATTGCTTCAAAAGCATATACCAATGCCGGTAGTTGTTATTACCAGATAGGACAGTTTGATAAAGCCATTGAGAATTATCAGAAGGGATTGGCTATAAACCGCAAACTCAGGAATAATGCGGCTATCTCTACCAGTTTAAATAATATCGGCATGGTATTCAAGGCATGGGGAAATTATGATAAAGCGTTGGAAAATTATCAGCAATCGCAGGAACTTGATGAGAAAGCCAATGATAAGGCCAGCCTTTCTACCGATATGAATAATATCGGGAGCGTTTACTACAGCAAAGGCCAGAACGAAAAAGCGCTTGAGTTTTACAGGAAAGCGCTGAAATTAGACGGTGAATTGCAGAATGTCGAGAAAATGGCCATCCGCTTCAACAACTTAGCTTCCGTTTACCAGGATATGAAGCAATACAAGCAGGCGATGGAATATTATATGAAAGCCTTTGATATTTATCGCCAGGCCGAGAACCAGAAAAGTATTGCCACTACGTTGAATAACCTGGCATCCCTGTATATGAACTGGAAAAATTATCCGAAATCAATTGAATACTATAATGAAGCGCTGAAGATTGATTCAATAATGAAGAATCAAAAAGGAACTGCCGACCGGCTTAATAATTTAGGTATGGTTTATAAACTGGATGGCAAGTATAACGAAGCCATCGGTTATTTTAACAAATCTGTTGAACTGAAAGAGAAACTCAGGCTTACCGCCCCGGGCGATATCCGCAGGGATTATCTCGCAAGCCAGATTGATACCTATCAGAATTTAATTTTATCGTATATCAAAAACAACGACCTTGCCAATGCATTCCGGGTTATCGAGCTGAGCAGTTCTAAAGTGCTGGCAGAGCGGCTTTCGAAATCCGATAATTCTTTCTCACAGGTTTCTCTTGAAACGGTTCAAAAGGGACTGTCGCCGCAATCTGCTGTTTTAATCTACACAACCATTGATCAGCCGGATATCACGCTTATGGTGATTACAAAAGAAAAAACCACTGCTTTTGAACGCAAGAAAAGCGACCTTGTAAATACGGCAATTTCGAACCCGCAGGTAAAAACATTCATCCTCTCGAAATTACCTTTCGAAGAATTAGAAAAATTCCAGGCTTTTGCCGATGCAAAACAGGAAGACCGGGACAAAAAATTTGAAGAGAAAATTTTTGAAGTCATCATTCACAGCTATCGCGGAATGTTGATGAAACCAAAAGCTGATAATGCTTCAAAAATGGAAGAACTGTCCAAGCTGTTTTATAATTTCCTTATTGACCCGTTGGCAGAAAATCTTAAAGACAAAAAAGAACTAATGGTCGCTCCCGGAGGGATACTCGGGTATCTTCCTTTTGAAACGCTGCAGGATAAAGACGGAAAATATATGGTTGAAAATTATACTGTAACCTATACGCAATCCCTCAGTGTTTCCGAGATGCTGAAGACGAGAAAATATCCTGCCACGCGCAAACCCCTGCTTGCTCTTGGCGGCGCCGTATATAACGAAAAGACTTATAAAGAAGATATGAGTTCTGCAGAGAAGATTCAACTTCGCGGCGGAGGAATGGGAAAGATAAACCCGAAACAACTTGCATACATACAGAAAAAGGTTGATAAGGCGATTCAGGAAAACAAACCCCTTTCGCAGGAATACAAATCCCTGGGCTATGAAAACTGGGCTAACCTCAAAGGCAGCCTTGTCGAAGTGAGGGCCATCACGCAGATTATTTCGAAAGCCGATACCATTGTCGGCGATAAAGTTACTGAGACAAATTTCAAAGCCTTGTCAAAAGAAAAAAAATTATCGAATTATAAAGTCCTTCATTTTTCCTGCCATGGTATGACGATTCCTGAACTGCCCGAAATGTCTGCTTTGGTATTATCGCAGCTAGAAGCGGTCAATGAAAAGGATAACCAGGATGGTTATCTGCGTATGGGCGAGATTGCCGGTTTGAACCTTCAGGCGGATTTTGTTGACCTGTCTGCTTGTGAAACCGGCCTGGGCAAGATATATAGCGGCGAAGGAGTAGTAGGTTTATCACAGTCATTTTTAATTGCCGGTGCAAATGGCATCTCCGTTTCGCTTTGGGAAGTTGCCGATAAATCTACAGCCATGTTCATGGTTGAACTATACCGGCTCGTTGAAAAGGAGAAAATGACCTATCCGCAGGCGATTAATGAAGTAAAACGCAAATTTATCAACGGCGATTTCGGCTACTTCTGGAAGATGCCTTTTTATTGGGCTCCGTTTGTCTATTATGGACAGTAATGTAGTAGAAAGTAAAAAGTTAAAAATTGTTCTTCTCTTTTTTAAAAATCGCCAATCAATCGTAACTTATTGTAAATCATATTTATATAAAAAATATTGTATATTTAATTATATGTATTACCTTTGCGCTCATGTTTAACTTAAATTAATCGGTTATGAAGAAATTATTTTATTTCGTGTGTGTTTTAAGCGTTGCTCTTCTTATAGCATGCGCTGGCGGTCCTGATAAAAATATTATCGGTACCTGGAAATGTGACGGCGTTGAAATCTCAAATCTTGATGAAGTTATTAATCAAACTCTCGCTACTGTTCCTGACAGCCTGAAAGAAGCAGCAAAAAAGCAAGCAGAAGAAAGTTACAAGCAGAGTTTTGAAAAAATGAAAGGAGTTTTAACAATGACTTTCAAAGAAGACAAATCTTATGAATCAACATTTGATAATAAGACTGACAAAGGCACTTGGGCAATCAGCGAAGACGGGAAAACTTTAACAACCAAGATGGAAAGCGCTGGCAAGGAAGAAAAACTAAACTTGGACGAACTTACTGACAACAAATTAGTTATTAGTGGAGATCATGCCGGTTCAAAAATGAAAATGTCTTTTACAAAGTAAGAAATAAAGTTAATATCAAATAAAAAAGCTCCGCCAGCTAGCGGAGCTTTTTTATTTATATCGGGAATTCTATTTCTTTTTAAATTTTAATAAATGCTGTTTTGAATTATTTTTCCAGCCAGCCTGCGACTCGTAATCCACAATAAAAATCTTCAGATCAGCTTGTGATTCGTAATCTACAAAATACAGTTTAAAATTCGCCTGCGATTCGTATTGAACGGAATACCAGAGCCCATCTTTATTAGCCTGCGATTCATACTTTACAAAATATACTTTCAGGTCTGCCTGCGATTCATATTTTACAATATACACCTTCAGATCAGCCTGCGATTCATATTTAACTTTAAAAACTTTTTGTGCAAAAATTACAGCGCCTATCAAAACAAAACAGAAAAAGAAAAGTATTTTTTTCATAAAAAATTACATGGTTTCGATGGATTAATAAAATTTTCTCATAAACAGATAGCGTTTCACATAATCTTCAATCCCGTCTTCAAGGCTGTAAAAGGGTTTATCGTATCCGACAGAACGCAGTTTTTTTATGTTGGCTTCGGTAAAATACTGGTACTTGTCGCGAATGTCTTCGGGTGTATCTATAAATTCAATTTTTTTATTTACATCCATTGATTTAAATGTGCTTTTAGCCAGATCCAGGAATGTCCGGGCTTTGCCGGTTCCAAGGTTATAAATCCCGCTGTCCTTTCGATGCTGCATGAAGAAACAGAGCACATCCAAAACATCCTTTACGTATATAAAATCACGCATTTGTTCGCCATCTCTGAATTTAGGATTATGTGAACGGAATAATTTCAATTTATGAGTCTGTTGAATCTGGTTATAAGCGTGAAAAATCACCGAAGCCATCCTTCCTTTATGGTATTCATTGGGGCCGTAGACATTAAAAAATTTTATTCCTGCCCAGAAGTAAGGTTTCTTTTTTTGTTCTAATATCCATTTATCAAATTCATTTTTTGACTCGCCATAAGGGTTCAGCGGCTTTAAATCTTTTACTTTGTTGTGATCGTCATCATAGCCTAATTCGCCTAAACCATATGTGGCAGCAGAAGATGCATACACTAACGGAAGACCGAATTCAACACAGATGTTCCAGACATCTTTTGAGTAATTCAGATTCAATTTATCGAAAACTTTTTTATCAAATTCAGTAGTATCGGTTCTTGCGCCCAAATGGAAAACAAATTGCACCAGCTTATGGTTATCGCAAAGCCAGGGAATAAAGCCTTCTCTGCCGATTTTTTTGGTATATTTTTTATAATGAAAATTTTGCATTTTTTCGGTTTTTAAGAAATCATCCACAATGATAATATCCTTAAAACCTTCGCTGTTGAGTTTGCCAACCAAGCAGCTTCCAATAAAACCTGCCGCTCCTGTAACTATGATCATTACGGAATTATTTGTATAAATACGTTGTTTAATCTGGCTAAGATAAGAAAATTTGTTGATTTATAGAGGGAATCACATTATTTTTTTGAGCTTCACTGTAAAGTGTTTTAATCGCGGCTTTGCCGGATTCTCCGAGATCAACGGAATATTTGTTCACATAAAGATCAATATGTTTCAGCATCACTTCTTCGTCCATTTCCTGGGCGTACTTTTTTACAAATGCAAGGCTTTCCTGCGGGTTTTCCAATGCAAATTCAACGCTTCTCCGCATCACCCTGCTGATTTTTTGTTGTATATATAAAGGAAGATCTCTCTTGATAGTGATGCATCCGAGAGGAATGGGCATTTTGGTTTTATTTTCCCAATATTCGCCTAAATCGGTAATTTTTATTAAACCTTTATTTTTATAAGTAAAACGGTTTTCATGAATAATAACCCCTGCATCTACTTCCTCGCTTAAAATGGCTTCTTCAATGTTTGAAAAAACATATTCGATTCTGTTCTTTGCTTCAGGGTAAGCTATTCCCAATAATAAATTTGCAGTAGTGTATTTACCCGGTATGGCAATCTTCATATCTTTTAATTCATCCGGATAAATTTTTTGTTTGCTTATAAGCAGCGGGCCATTATTATTACCCAATGCGCTGCCTGAATTTAGCAGAACATAATGATCCGACACATATGCATATGCGTGATAGCTCAGTTTTGTAATATCCAGTTCATTTTCAAAAGCCCTTCGGTTCAGCTCTTCAATATCAGCCAGAAGCATTGTGAACGAAAGTCCTTCGGTTTCGATTTTCCCGTTCACCAACGCGTCAAAAATAAATGTATCGTTAGGGCAGGTGGAAAAACCAATCGTCAGCTTCATATCGTCTAAGAAATTAATTAATGTTTCAAAAATATTATTTTAATACGTAATATTCATCTGAATTATTCATATTTATATGGGACTAAAGTCCCATACTTATTGATTTCCATCATAATGGGAAGCAAAGCGAATAATTATTCAGGTTCAGTCTTTTTATCAACAGAAGGTTTCTTTGTTATTTTAAAATCTTGTAATTCTTATAGCGCAAGTTCAATCCGGTGTTATCTTCAATGATTTTTTTCATCTGTTCTTTTACCGGTATCTTGTTAAAAGAAATATCATAATCAAATTTCCAGTTTTTTCTTTTTATCCTTTCAAGCATTACGTCGGGGTGTGTTCCGGTAAATTTTATTAAAGCATCAATGTTCGAATAATCAAATTCATCGGCCTTAGCAATATTTTCCTCCATCCATTTTTCATCGTGCCAGAGCCTGTTAAAATATTCCTGTTTTTTCTGCATAACCGCCGGCTCTTTCACCCATCCGTAATGATAAATATATGCATCCACAGGCTTTACCTTTAATTTCTGATCGGGATATTTTCTGAATCCTTGCGCATCCCGGTAAGAATATATTTTTTTATCATTCCTGATAACCCGTATTTCCTTATCGTACCATCTGGATGAATTTCCATAGTAATCATATGAACCGTAAAAATGGATGTATTTAAAAAGAAGCCCGTCAACAATTTTATCGTCTTTCCATTTTTTCATGGAAGAATATATTGTATCAAGATATTGTTCATGAACCGCTTCGTCGCCCTGTATATAAAATGCCCAGTCAGAATCTGCAGATACAGATTGAAATGCTTTATCTGTTTCTTTGGCAAGAACAACTCCTCCTGTTCTCAGGGTATCGTCCCAGGCAGTCTCGATTATTTTTATTTTTTTCGGGTCAATTTTCTGGATCAGCGACAGGGTATCATCGTCAGATTTTCCAACAGCAACAACAAAATCATCGCATATCGGAAGAATGGATGTTATGGATTCAACAACTGGGTAGTCATATTTGACGGCGTTTCTTATGAATGAGAAGCCTGTTACTTTCATATTATTTCAATTATACTATGAAAAGTCATATTCTAAGAATCGTATTAGTTATTAATCCCTGTTTTCTTTCCAGAAGATTACAAAAGCACGGAAGCATAGTATAAGCAAAATCGGGATGGTGGAAATATTTAACCACTGTGGCAGGGCTTTATAGGATATTAAAAGCAATAATGTTAAAAGACTTGTTACAAGGAAATAATAATTCAGAAAGTTGGGTTTGTTTTTTTTTAGAAGGAGAAAGGCCATCACCGCATGAAAAGGTAAAGCCCATAGCAGGTTGAAGTTCCATGCTGTAGCCTTGTGATCTGTGGCAAACCATAATAATAAAAGAAAAATTCCAAGTAATCCGAAAATCAGGAAAATTAAAAAATCGAACCAGTATCTTTTGGGATTCCGTTTCCAGATCAATGCAGATATAATTGCTACCACAAAAAATAAAGACCAGAAAACCATATTGGGAGTAACTGTCATAGTAGTATCAACATTTTGGACTTTTGTTTCATAGATTGTATTTGTGATTTTCACAAGTTTTTTTTCAGGGTTTTTAATTTTTGCATCGTCAAAGCCTTTTTTCAGTTCATATGGCAGGAACATATATTGCGCCGATGCGGCGATTTTATCAGTGGGAAGCCCCAGGGCAAGGTCTATTCCGAAATCGCTCCATATGTGATGTTTCAGATAAGGTTCAATAAGGTCTCTGAATGAATTTTTATTTTTCCCTTTCAAATCAGGAAATACAATGGAATTATTCAGCGCTTTCTGCAGTATATCGCGAATGCGGGTAGAACAGTTATCGTAGAAAAAATCATATTTGTAGTATTTATTTTCAGGTCTGGCATTTTCTTCCAAAAGATCGAAAACCCTTTGTTTTTCTGAAGAAGAGAGATCTAAAACTTGTTCCCATACCGATCTGTTTTCAGAAATATAATTTTCCTTGAAATTTTTAAACAGTTCCACACTCAGCATGTAATCGAGCTTTCCGCGTGCAAACTTCAGGTAAAAATTGGGCGTATCAAAATCAAAAGTGCCATAATTATATATATAATCAATATTGTTGATCGGGTCTACAACCCTTACTGCGCTATGGCCGAATACAGAATATAATTCTTCTCCGGGGCTGCAGGTTATGATACTAACTTCAGCTAGCGGAGATAGTTTTTCGCCCGCAGCATGAATCAGGTTTATACAGGTAGTAAGGATTAGTATGAAAGAGAATATTTTTCTCATGGCAGCATTTTTTGTAAAGGTACAAAATTTTTATTATATTGTACGAGGGATAAAATTATACATCTTAAAGTAGGCAGTTGCAGTAATCGCTTGGCAGTCAAAAACTGCCCACTGCTGCTAACTGCCGGCAGGCAAGGTTAACTTGTTTGGCTTCGGCGTGAGTTCAGTCGAACGCTCAGTCGAACGGTTGTGGCTTGTCCACGTTGGGTATAAATACTCGCTAACAAGTATAAAATTTATTCAACTAAAGTATAATTTTTGCAATTGAAATATTTGTATATAAAAAATCGTTAGTTATATAAATCCCGGTATTATGAATGTTCCTGCATATATTTTAACAGTACTGTTAATTTCTTCACAACCCTTCTTCAGCAAGATATTCCGGGATGATTATACCAATGCCGTTAACTTTATAAAGCAAAATAAGACGTTGATAGAAAAAACTTGTTCCCAATATGATAATGAAAACGCTGTGGTATTGTCGGTTGTTTTTCCTGAATTGATACGATATTCTTATTTTAAAGACTTTTTTGAAACTTCTGCCCTTGAAGTGGTTTACACAAAGTATGGATCGGGTTACGTTGATTTTTCTATCGGCAGACTCCAGATGAAACCCTCTTTTATAGAAACTCTTGAAAACACGGTTTTAAAAGACGACAGCCTGCATCAGAGATATAAAATCATTACAGAGTTTAAATCAGACAAACCCGAATTGATCCGGCAGACAAGAGTGGAACGGCTAAAAACACTTAAATGGCAATTGATATATGCCAATTGTTTCATCGCTATAATGGATGAAAAATTCAAAGATGTTGAGTGGCCGGATATTAAAGAGAAGATTCGCATTTATGCTACGGCGTATAACCATGGGTTCAATCACAGCCTCGAAAAAATAAAAAAATGGCAATCAGACAAAACCTTTCCTTACGGGGGTACGAACCCGGAGAATCAATATGCTTACGGCGATGTTGCGGTTGATTTTTATTTGAACGGCTACAGCGGTATTATGCAGAAAAAAACGGTCGGGGAAAATACAGTGTTAACCAATAAATAATATTTGGAAAAACCGTTGTTATGTAAAAAATTGTATCTTGCCAAGACGCGAAAACCGTAAAAAAGCTTTTGAATATAATTTATTGCGAGTTTTGCGCCTTTGCGTGAAAAAAGAGATGGGGAATAGTAACTTTTTATATTAAATTTACAATTAAATTTTAAAAAAATGTTAACCAAGAAAAATAACATCAAAAAAATGAGTATAGCAGGAATAATAGTACTGCTGATACTTTCGATAGTCATTGTTGCAGGCTGCACCCAGGAGAAAAAAACTGCCATGGCAAAACTCATCAATCCGCCTATACCCGGATTAGAAGCAAAATATAAAGTGTTTCAGATAGACGCTGCGCAGGGTGGAACCTTTTCATTACCAACCGGCACCACGATTACAATACCGCAGGGAGCGCTGGTAGACAGTTCCGGAAAACCGCTTCAGTGCAAGGTTGATTTGCAATACCGGGAATTTCATGATGCAGTGAGTTTATTATTATCCGGTATTCCCATGTCGTATGAAAAATCAGGCATTAAGCAGAATTTTCAGACAGCCGGCATGTTCGATTTGAATGCTTCGCAAAACGGAAAAAAAGTTTTCATTGATCCCGATAAAAAAATAATTGTGAAAATGGCTTCTTACGAAGCGGGTAACGATTATAACTTCTGGTGGCTTGATGAAAAAAACGAAAGCTGGGAATTTCTTGACAGGAGAGATGCCGAGGTGAATCCTAAAAAGGAAGAAATGAAAAGAATAGTCGAAAAATTAAGACCCGGCCTGAAATTTCCGATGGATGATAAATATTTTTGTTTAAGTTACAGAGACCTTCTGGATATTTACTACAAAAACGATTGGAGCCAGATAGATAAAAATTATCAAAAACCGGTTATTGATAAAAAAGCAAAAGAATATGGATTAACATGGACCAGCATATATTCTTATACTAGCATTCAATACCAGGGAAACTACCATAGGGCAGCCCTCATGGTCTGGAAAAATATTTCTGATAAGCCTATGCCAAAATGGGTATTCAATGATAAACCGTATAACTCGGCAAATTTCACCAGGATCAACGGGAATACTTACAGAATGAACATTGAAAACGATAAAGGAGCAAAATATTCCCTGACGGTTGAGGTTGTGATGCCTTTGAAAGCATTGCTGGCATTTTCGCCTGAATATTGGAAAAAGAATTATGAAGAAGCCATGGCCAAAATATATGAAGAAGAAAAACGGCTGAAACTCGAAGCGGATGTCTTCCGCACTTTCGAAGTGAGCCAGTTTGGAATCTACAACTACGATAAATTTTTGAAAGAAGAGAACCGCGTGGAAGTTATGGCAGACTTCCTGCCTGCTGGTAGGCAAGGTATTCCCGACCAGAATCTGAATAAGGATTTAAGTGAAACCGACATGATTTTTTGTTTGCCCGAAGACAATAAAACAGTAATAAAATATCCGAAAGGAGACTGGAGCAGAGTGGCATTATTGCCGGGAAATAAGATTCGTTTTATGTCTGTAATACCAGGGAGCAGGATTGCAATTTTTTCATCGGAAAGATACCTTAAAATTAATTTTGATTCGTTGAAATCCCAGCCCAAACCCGCTTATAAATTTACTATGATATCTCAGTCGCAAGCCATAAACTCAGAAGACGACCTGCGAAAAATACTTGGGATTTAATTTCTAAAAAAACCTTCCGTTTCAGGAAGGTTTTTTTAATGCACAGAGACGTTCAAGAAGCGGCGGATGCGAGTAGTGAAAAAACACATAAAGCGGATGAGGGTTTAGATTACTGAGGCTTTTTACAGATAATTTTTTTAACGCATTCTGAAGAGCTTCGGAATAGTAATTTTCTGCAGCAAAGCGGTCGGCTGTAAATTCATTTTTTCGCGAAATATAATTCAATCCTAACCCAATGAACATAGACAAGGGGCTATATAATATCCCGAAAGCGATGAGCCCGATATGAAAACTCGGTTTTTCGGCGCCCAGCGCATTGCATAATACCGGGCTGCCGATGAACAGCGAAAGGATAAACAGTGTGAGCCCGGTTTGCAAAACAGAAATAATAATTCCCGTTACCGTATGCTTTTTTTTATAATGCCCGATTTCATGCGCAAGTACTCCGACGATTTCATTTGTTGTCAGATCATTGATGAGCGTATCGTACAGCACGATTCTTTTTTTTGCGCCAAGGCCGGTAAAATAGGCATTCGATTTTGTAGATCGTTTTGAGCCGTCAATAACATAAATATTTTTCAGTTTATACCCGGTTTTTTCAGCAAATGCTTCGATGGCGGTTTTTAATTCACCCTCTGCAAGAGGCTTTTGTTTATTGAATAAAGGCACTATCAGGTTTGAATAAAACATGGCCATAAAAATCATAAACAGGCTCACTGCCGCCCACGCCAGCATCCAGAACCATTCTCCGGTGAGCTGATAAAACCAGATCACTAAAGAAAGAATTCCACCTCCAAGCAATGCCGTGAGCAGCCATCCTTTTATTTTATCTAAGATAAATGTGCGAACCGTAGTTTTATTGAACCCGAATTTTTCTTCAATCACAAAAATATTATAAACAGAAAAGGGTGTTGACAGTACATCCGAAGCAAACATAAGGATTCCGAAAAATACCAGGGCTGTAAGAATAGGTTGCTCGATAATATTCCGTGCAAGGTGATCGGCAAAAGCAAAGCCGCTGAACAACAGCATAAGCATTATGAGCACAAAACTGAAGGTGTCTGTTATCAGCGAAAACCTGTGGTTTGTCTTTTCGTAATCCTGCTGCTTTTTGTATTTCTCTGCATCATATATGCCTTCGAGGGTTTTTGGCAATTCATTGTTCCACCGGGTTGAATTCAGATAATCGAGTAAGCGGTCGAGAATATAATCGAAAATTATTATACCAACTATCAGATAAAAAATAACTGAAGACACAATAGGAATTTTGGATTTATGATTTACGATTTTAGTTTTACGATTTAACTCCGCCGGCGTCTTTGCGAGCGGGACACTGAGCTTGTCGAAGTGAGCCCGAAGCAATCTTTACGGAGGCGGTAATACTGATTTATAATTTTAACTTTGTGTGCTGAGTACTTTCGCCCTGCTTAGAATAAATTATACAATTTGCATTTTATCTGACAATTTCAACTCCGATAATTTTAATATTATCAAGAGGCCTGCTGTTCTGATCTACTTTTACGCTTGAAATTTTATCCACGATATCCATCCCTTCAAGAACCTCTCCGAATATTGTATAAGAGCCATCCAAGTGCGGCGATCCGCCAACGGTTGTATATATTTTTTTCTGCTCTGCAGTGAATTTTGCGGGTACAAAACCTTTTCCAATGGTATTATCAAGATCGGCAACTATCTTATTGATTCCATTTGCATCTTTGGCTTTATTCAGCGAATCCACCTTGTTTTTGAGTTTGAAATTTTCCGGTTTGTTAATATGTGAAATGTAAAACATATTTTTTGCCTGCTGGTTCATGTTAAACTCCATTTGGGCCAGTTCCTGTTCGCTGAAAATTTTTCCCTGAACAATGTAGAATTGCGAACCCGATGATTCTTTTTTAGGATTCATGTCATCTCCAAGCCTTGCAGCAGCAAGAGCTCCGCGTTTATGAACCAGTTTCGGGTTGAATTCGGCAGGTATGGTATAACTTGGGCCTCCGTTACCTAAGAAAGTTCCTCTTGCGGCATTTTTTGAATCAGGATCCCCGGTCTGTATCATGAAATCTTTGATAACCCTGTGAAATAACATTCCATCATAATATTTCTGGTTTATCAGTTTGATGATATTATCCCTGTGTTTTGGGGTTTCGTTATATAATTTCATTTTAATAATGCCCATATCTGTTTTCATATGAACAACCGTTTCTTTGTTCTGTGCTTTTACCATCAGAAACGATAAAAAAGAAATAATCAGAATTGAAAATAATTTTTTCATAGCGACAAAATGGAATAGATTAATATTTATTAAAAATGAAATTGCATTTTACCGGAGGGCTTAATTTTTCATACTCACAGGCTGGCCGGTAGCTTCAAGCACGTTCCACCATAATTCGCTTTCGAGATGAATTTTTTTCCGCTCTTTTACTGTTGCGGGAATCGGCAGATAGGTGAACTGATTGTTCCAGTTGCCCACCACAAAATCAGTTTTTCCGGCCATGGCGCCATGAACGGCGTTTTGTGCAAGCTGGCTGCAAAAAATACTGTCGTTTGCGTTTGCGGGTACGCTTCGTATGATATAGCTCGGGTCAATATATTTTATGGTATATGGAAATTTATGTTCATCGAATTCTTCTGCGATTTTATCTTTGAGCAAAAGCCCGATATCTTTGTGTTTAACATTGCCTGATGCATCTTTTTCTGTATTCGTATTTTCAAAAAGAAACTGGCCGGCGCCTTCTGCCACCACGATCAGAGCATGATGCCTTTCTGAGAGGCGTTTTTTTAATGTTTTGATAAATCCCCTGCCGCCATACAGATCAAAATCCATTTCCGGGACAAGGACATAATTAACTTCCTGCATCGAAAGGGCGGCATGGGCGGCAATAAAACCGGAATCCCTGCCCATTAATTTTATGAGCGCAACTCCGTTATAAGCGCCCTGGGCTTCGTTATGCGCATCGCCGATAATGGTGTGTGCAACAGAAAATGCTGTTTCAAACCCAAAAGATTTATGGATAAAGTTAATGTCATTATCAATGGTCTTTGGTATTCCTGCAACGGATATTTTTAGGTTTCTCCTGGTAATTTCATTATAAATATCGTGCGCTCCTCTTAAAGTTCCGTCTCCCCCAATACAGAACAGGATGTTGATATTCATCATTTCAAGGGAATCCACCATTTCTTCAATGTTTTGATTACCTCTTGATGATCCCAGGATTGAACCGCCGACTAAGTGAATCTGGCTGACATTTTCAGGAGTCAGTTCAATAACCGGATGATTGTAGGATGCAATAAAACCTTCGTAACCGTATTTTATTCCAAATATCCGGGTAACTTTATAACGGTAGTAAAGTTCGTTTACCAGGCCTCTGATAACATTGTTAAGGCCGGGACACAGACCCCCGCAGGTAACAATAGCGACTTTTGTTTTTGCCGGTTCATAAAAAAGATTCTCACGCGGGCCGGCCTTTTCGAACGACACGGGCAGTTCGTTTGATTCTTTGCATATAAGAAAATTTTCTAATGTGGTATCAAAAAGAACTCTTTCCTGATCGGAAATATAATTAAAGATCGCGTCCCCGGCTTTCTTCGAAAGGGTTAAAGGCGATTTAACAGAACACCTGCCCAATATTTTTACATTAAAATCTTCTGCATTCATAAAACTTGGTATTTAATTGTTAGTACCTTAAAAGTTTAATCTCCGCATATTTTGGCAAAAATTTTTGTCTATGGTTGAAGGGTTAAGCAACTGGTTTGGTTGTATGTCAATGGTCTTTGGTTTAACCCTGACCTATGACTATAGACCATACCAACTGCCCAAACCAAAAACTATTGACCTGTTTGGTAGTGGCTTGTCCACCTTAGGTATCTTTTACAGAAGTACAAGATTATAATAAAAAAGTGATTTTTCCAAAGGCATAGCTAAAAATGAGCCACATAAGACTGGGATAAGTAAAATTTGATTTCTATTTACTAAAAATTATCTATCTTTGTGGAATTTCTTATTATGAAAAGATTTATATTTTACATATTTATATTGGTAATCTTTACTTCCTGTAGAATTTTGCGTTCTACAGAAATGTTTAATGTGGATAAGAATTATACCTATTCTGAATTTAAAACCCCGCAGAAAGAATATAAAATTGCCCCGTATGATAAATTAAATGTTACGGTTACTACAAATGATGGATTTCAACTGATCGGACTGGGGGGCGGCCAAAATAATCAACAAATCACAGGCGGGATTTCTTTCCAGGTAGAATTCGATGGGTTGGTTAAACTGCCGATTTTGGGTAGAATCCCTATATCCGGGCTTACCATAAGAGAAGCGGAAAAATTATTAGAAGAAAAGTATACTAAATATTACAATAGTCCATTTGTAATGATTAATGTTTCGAACAGAAAAGTATATGTATTTAAAAATGGCGGAACAGTAGCATCCATAGTTGATATTACTACGGATAACTTTACATTGATAGATGCTATTGCGAAAACAGGAGGGCTTTCGGAAAACAGCAAAGCATATCGCATAAGGCTGATACGGGGAGATATAAATAATAATCCGCAGGTATTTCTTTATAATATTTTTAAATTAAAAGATCTAAATAATGTCAATATGCTGCTTGAAGCAAACGATATAATTTACGTTGAAAGCAGGCCGAGATATGTAACCCGTGTTCTTAATGAAATGGCTCCGTATTTAAGTTTAATCAGTACGGTTCTTTTAATTGTCGGGTATGCCACTTTATTTAATAAGTAGATAGATGCAGCAAAAGTTAATACCCGTAATAAACGATAAATTTGATGTATCAATTTTTCTGCAGATCTTCCGCAGAAGTATCTGGTGGATTGTTATTGTTTTTATCCTTGCATTATTCAGTGCTTTTGCATTTCTCCGGTATACTCCTTCCATTTATCAGTCGCAATCAATAATACAGATAAATGAACGAAACCAGACCGCCGAAATATTAGATTTAAAAAACAATTTTATCAAACCCAGCGAACTGCCGGCAGTTATCGAGTTAATAAAATCCAATGAATTTTTAAAAAGAGCATTGAGCCAATTATCCCTTGAAATAAGTTATTTTTCCCAGGGTACATTTCTTTCGACAGAATTATATAAATGCAGTCCATATATTGTAGAAGTCAAAAATCCGGATCCGGCATTTTATAATGTCCAGGTTTTTATCAGTTTTATCAACAGCAATTCTTTTCTTCTGGAATATTTCATCAATGGCGTAAAGCATACAAATACTCTATCTCCGAATATATGGCATAAAATTTACGGAGTTGAAATAAAAGTTAATATAAATAGCTTTGACGATATTAAAACGCATCAGGATTATTTAAAAAAGAATACTTATTATTTTGTTATAAGCAGCGCTAATTCTATTTTATCTAATGTAAAGCAGAATTTAATGGTTGATGTCTTAAACCCCGATGCAAAAACCATTGGTATCACTTTTTCCGATTACAATGCAAACAAAACAAGCGATGTGGTGAACATCATTGCCGAGGAGCTTATTAAATATGATGTTGAGAAAAAGAAAGAAAGCGCTAATAAAATACTTGAATTTATTGATGAACAGTTGAGATCCGTATATTTTCAATTAGATGAAAGCGAAAAGCAATTGCTTGTTTTTAAGAAAAATAATAATTTAGACAGTTCTTTACAAAATAAATTATCTCCGTTTCCCATTTTTACTACAAAAATCAATGAATTTCAGGGAGAGGTTCTGAAAACAGATTTTGAATTAGCCACGCTTAACAGGATTGATAAGCAGATTTCAAGCGGCGGAGCGTTAAAATATTTTGATTTGATAGCCATACTTTCCGGTACTAAATCCGAAAGTATTGTATCAAATATTTTAGGGGAAATTAATAAATTAGAAAATGAAAAAGATCAATTATTAAATGATATTACAGGGAATAATTTTAAAATCAAGACCCTTGAAAAACAGATAGAGACAAAGAAAAACCTGCTGGGCGATTTTGTGAAAACCACTATAATCAGATTAACCGAATCAAAAAATGATTATTTAAATAAAATCAAAGATTTGGGGACTACGATTGTGAGCAAAAACAATTATGGCGGCAAAGATTTGGAATATGCAAAAATAAACAGGTTATACACAATTCAGGAGGGCTTTTATAATAAGCTGATAGAAAAAAAAGCTGAGTATCTTATATCATCTGCAGGTTATGTTTCGAATAATACCATTTTACAAAAAACAGAACCCCCCCGAAGCCCCATTTATCCTAAAAGCAATACAATCATTCTTATTTTTGTTTTTGCAGCGTTGATTTTATCCCTCATGATTTTAATGTCAAGGTATTTATTTTTTAATGAAATCACTGCAATAGGAGATATAAAAGCATATACCGAAGCGCCTATTGTAGGTATCATACCGAAGTTTAAGAAGCATGTCCCGGTTTCTCAATTACTCGTTGATAAAAATCCAAAAAGCAGATTATCCGAAGCATTCAGAAATATCAGGTCGAATCTGCAATTTATATCCAACGAAGAAGGACCAAAAGTAATTACTATTTCTTCAACTGTTTCAGGAGAAGGTAAAACATTTATTGCAATTAATCTTTCAGGTATTATAGCTATTTCAGGAAAAAGTGTGATTTTACTGGACCTAGACCTCAGGAAACCGAAAATACATATTGGCTTTAATACAGATAACAGCAAAGGCATCAGTACAATTTTAATTAATAAGCATTCCTATGAAGAATGTTTAAAAAATACCACTATTGAGAATTTTCATTACATAACCGCAGGCCCGATTCCTCCTAATCCTTCAGAATTGATTTTAAGTAAAAGCATGGATAACCTTGTGACAAATCTTAAAAAGATTTATGATGTAATTATTATTGACACCCCTCCCATTGGCTTGGTAACTGATGCTGTTATTAATTTTATAAGAGCCGATTATCCTATTTATATCATGAAGTCCGGTTTTTCTAAGAGAACATTCATCAATAATATTAATCATTTATTGACAGAAAAGAACATATCAAGAATCTCTGTTGTTTTAAATAGTTTAGATACTAAGAATTTTAAATATGGCTACGGTTACGGCTATGGCTATGGTTCCGGTTACGGCTATGGCTATGGCTATGGTTATGGTTACGGCTATGGCTATGGTTACGGAGGCGGAAAATATGGATCCGGGTATTACGACGATGATCTAAAAAAAGAAAAAGTATCTTTCATAAACAGGATATTTGGGTTATTCAAAAAGAGCGAACATAGTTGATGAATTCAGTTTTTCTGATTATATTTTTTATCTACACGGTTTTTCTTTGCTTTTTAGTAAACTGGTTTTTACTGAATCGTTCGAATCGTTATATTCTTAAAAAAGCGAATATTTCAGGGATACGGTGGGGATCTCAGACAAAACCTGTTGTGGGCGGTATCGGGTTTTATACTGTTTTTTTATTTTCGGTCATTAATTATTTTTTCTACTTCGGAAAAGAAACCGTCATTGATTTTAAATCAATAGGAATTTTATTAGTTATCACTCTTTCGTTTTTAATGGGATTAGCCGACGATATCATTAACACGTCGCCCTATTTTAAGTTGATTGTCCAGTTGCTCTGCGCTGTAATATTAATTTATTTCGGAATATATATTGATGTGTCGCCCCATATGATAATCAATTATATTATTACGGTTTTATGGGTTGTCGGGATTATGAATTCATTTAATATACTTGATAATATGGATGCTATTACAGCGATGGTATCTATTTCTATTATCATTGGAATTATAACAGGTATTGCCGCCACTCATAAACACATAGAACATTTTTATCTTTTTATTTGCATTGGTATTTTTGCTGCGTTGCTTTGTTTTTTATATTACAACTGGCATCCTGCCAGGATGTATATGGGCGACAATGGAAGCCAGTTTCTGGGTGCAATGATGTCTGTATTGGGTATCCTGTTTTTTTGGAATGCAAACAGAAACGATTGTTACTGCTACAATTCAAAACAATTTATTACCGTTGCTCTTGCTTTTATAGTGCCGCTGATCGATACTACATCCGTTACAATTAACCGCCTTCTTAAGAAAAAATCACCCTTTGTCGGAGGCAAGGACCACACTACGCATCATCTGAATTATTTAGGTTTATCTCCCAGGATCATTGCGGTTTTATTATTCTGCCTGTCTTCAGTATCGGTCGCTGCATCAGTATATATTACCTATTTTTTAAAGGAATGGTCAATGGCGTATTTTTATATTTTCGGTGCGATTGGTTTATTATTTTTTATTGCCATTTATAGTATTACCAGAATTTCAAAACCCCCACCGAACGGTGTTTAAAATTATTTATAATAACATTACAAAATATCGTTCTGTTTCTTTAAAAGTAATATCAGTTATCTTCTGTATTTTACTTTTTGGAGTTATAATCCGGTTTTTTACATTTTCAAAAGTAATAGATGATACGGATAAAGATTTTGAAGAGGAGATAAGCAGGAGATATGCTGTTTTTGCCGTACCCCTGCCGGATAAGATTGATTTTGCCGGCGAAGAGGCTCCGTTAAAAAACTTTGATGTAAGGGAAAGTCTTGACCGGGAACTGTTGGTAAACGTATATTGGCAGTCTCAGACGCTTTTGTTTTTTAAACGGGCAAACCGCTATTTCAAAATTATTGAACCTATTTTAAAACAAAACGGGATTCCGGATGATTTCAAATATGTAGCCGTTATTGAGAGCGGGCTTACCAATGTAGTATCCCCGTCAGGAGCAAAGGGAATCTGGCAGTTTCTTGAAAAAACAGCGCAGCAATATGATTTGGAAGTCACGAACGAAGTTGATGAACGTTATCATGCTGAAAAAGCAACAGAAGCTGCATGTAAATTTTTTGATGAATCTTATAAGATTTATAAAAACTGGACATTAGTTGCTGCATCCTATAATGTAGGAATGGGCGCTTTACAAAAACAGATTGACGCCCAGAAAATAAATTCTTTTTACAACCTTCAGACCAATGAAGAAACATCGCGGTATATCTTCAGAATCCTTGCGGTAAAATATCTTATGACCAACCCGCAAAAATCAGGTTTTCATTTCAGGAAAAAAGATTTATATCCATACATTCCTACATCAGATGTTAAAGTTGATTCAACCATAAATAACTTAGTGGATTTTGCGGAGAAGCACTCGATAAATTATAAGATGCTGAAATTTTTTAATCCCTGGCTGAGGCAGAATAATCTGACCGTTAAAAACGGAAAGGAATATACGATCAAAATACCGAAAGAGGGTTACAGAACTTTTATCATAGAAGAATCAGAGCTTCCATCAGACACTGTTCAGCAAAAAGAAAATCCCAAAAACTAAGCGCCTGAGCGATCATGTTGGCAATGGATGAAAATATCGAAGGGTCGGAGAATATTCAGGTGTTAGGGGCCAGGGTTCACAACCTGAAAAATATTGATGTAATATTACCTCGAAACAAATTTGTTGTTATTACCGGTTTAAGCGGCAGCGGAAAATCTTCGCTTGCATTTGATACCATTTATGCCGAAGGCCAGAGGCGCTATATCGAAACATTTTCCGCATATGCGCGCCAGTTCTTAGGAAACCTCGAAAGACCCGATGTAGATAAAATTACCGGACTCAGTCCTGTGATCTCTATTGAGCAGAAATCATCCGTCAGGAATCCCCGTTCAACAGTGGGAACCATTACCGAGATTTATGATTTTTTAAGATTGCTTTTTGCCAGGGCATCAGAAGCCTATTCATATGTTACCGGAGAAAAGATGGTGAAATATACGGACGAACAAATTATTCAATTGATTTATCAAAACTTCAGCAATAAAAAAACTACGATTTTATCGCCCGTGGTCAGGGGACGTAAAGGCCATTACAAAGAATTATTCGAACAGATACTCCGGAAAGGTTTTTTATATGCCCGTATTGACGGGAAAATCACTGAACTGAAACACAGCCTTAAAGTGGATCGCTATAAGGTGCATAATATTGAAATTGTAATTGATAAATTAGTCGTAAATGAAAGCAGTTATAACCGGTTGAAAGAGTCTGTCAAAACCGCTATGAAGCATGGAAAAGGAATCACCATGATCCTTGATAATGACCGCGACTCCATGAAATATTTCAGTAAACAACTGATGTGCCCCACGTCAGGACTTTCTTATGACGAACCGGAACCTTATACTTTTTCTTTTAATTCTCCTAAAGGCGCCTGCCGGAAATGCAATGGTATCGGCGCCATTGATGAAATCGATCTTTCCAAAATAATTCCAAAACCAAAACTAAGCATTGCAAAAGGCGCTATAGCTCCTATCGGACCGTATAAAAATTCTTTAATATTCTGGCAATTAGAAGCGATTGCAAAGAGGTATAATTTTTCGTTGAATACTCCGGTTGATAAGATCCCTGAAGGCGCTATGAATGCTATTCTGTACGGTGTAAACGATCCGTTGATACTTCATAATACCCCGCTTGGGGTTACTTCTAATTATATGGTGCATTATGAAGGTATCGCCACATATATTTCAAACACGCAGGCCGATAATCCGTCGAAAGCCGCTCAAAACTGGGCCAACAGTTTTATCAAAACCATTGTTTGCCCGGAATGTAATGGTTTACGGTTAATCAAAGAAGCCCTGTTTTTCAGGATACATGATAAAAATATTGCAGAGCTTTCTAATTTAGGAATACGTGAATTATACGACTGGTTTGAAAATATTGAAGAAAAACTTTCAGGCAAACAGCAGAAAATTGCAAAAGAAATTATAAAGGAAATTCAGACGCGGTTAAAATTTTTATCCGGGGTGGGCTTGGATTATCTTTCACTGAACCGGAGTTCCAGAAGCTTATCGGGCGGGGAGAGCCAGCGGATACGGCTTGCTACCCAGATCGGATCGCAGCTTGTGAATGTGCTGTATATACTTGATGAACCCAGCATCGGCTTGCACCAGAGAGATAATATCAAACTGATAAAATCGCTAAAAGAGCTTCGCGATTCCGGTAATTCAATCATCGTGGTAGAGCACGATAAAGAAACGATTGTATCGGCAGATTATGTGGTTGATATCGGCCCGTTTGCAGGAAATCATGGCGGGGATATTATTTTTACAGGCACTCCGGCTGAGTTGCTTTGCAGCGATTCATTAACCACAGAATACCTTACTAATAAAAAACAGATACTGGTTCCTTCCGCCAGACGAAAAGGAAATGGAAATTTTTTAGTTTTAAATGGCGCAAAAGGAAATAACCTGAAAAATATCACGGTTCACTTTCCTCTTGGTGTTTTTATTTGCATAACCGGTGTTTCGGGAAGCGGAAAATCATCTCTTATTAATGAAACGTTATACCCTATTTTATTCAATAAATTCTACGATTCCAACCGGGATATTTTAGAGTATGAATCCCTTAACGGGATTGAAAATATTGACAAAGTAATTGAAGTGAACCAAGCGCCGATTGGCCGTACTCCACGATCAAATCCTGCCACCTACACGGATGTTTTCAGTGAAATCAGAAAATTGTACGAACAACTTCCGGAATCGAAAATCAGGGGGTATAAATCAGGCCGTTTTTCTTTTAACGTCAAGGGCGGACGATGCGAAACCTGTAAGGGCGCAGGCGTAAAAACCATTGAAATGAATTTCCTGCCGGATGTTTATGTGGTATGCGATGAATGCAACGGGCGGCGGTATAACAGGGAAACACTGGAAGTCCGTTACAAGGGAAAGTCTATCTGCGATGTGCTTGATATGACCATTGAGCAGGCGCTTTCCCATTTCGAAAATATTCCCTGGATCACACAGAGATTAACAACGCTTCATGATGTGGGTCTGGGATATATCAGGATGGGTCAACCTTCTACAACCCTTTCAGGAGGCGAGTCGCAGCGGGTAAAACTTGCCTCCGAATTGTCTAAAAAAGATACAGGTAAAACATTATACATACTGGATGAACCCACAACAGGATTACATTTTGAAGACATCCGGGTTCTTCTTGAAGTGCTGAACCGGTTAGTTGACAAAGGCAATACCGTGATTGTTATTGAGCATAACATGGATGTGATAAAAGTGGCCGATTATATCATTGATCTTGGAGAAGAAGGCGGAAAAAACGGCGGAAAAATAATTGCAACCGGAACACCGGAACAGCTAGCCGCTAATAAAAATAGCTTTACAGGACAATTTCTCAGAAAAGAGTTTATCACCCTGAACAGCCTGGCTCGAATGAACACTATCTAAACCCATTTTCTATGAGAAAACATTTCTTAATCGTATTTCTCATTATTTTATGCTTCAATTTATCTTACGCCCAGAAAATCGAAAATGTTCATTTCACCCAACCCAATGATTCAGTATTTGAAATTTATTATGATATCAATAACGCAAAGCCGGAACAAACTTTTATTGTGCGTGTGCATTATTCTACTGATGGAGGAAAACATTATAGTGACTCTCTTAAAAATGTCAGTGGTGATGTTGGTAAAGGAATTAAATGGGGCAAAAAGAAAAAAATAACTTGGATTGTAAAAAGAGAAAAAGAGATAATTAAGGATAAAATCAAATTTGATGTAAGAACTCGAATAAGTAAAACAAATGAAACAGGCACTTTCAAAGATATTCGTGATAAAAAAAATTATAAATGGATTAAAATTGGAAAGCAGACATGGTTTGCTGAAAACCTTAATTATACTACGAATAATGGAAGCTGGTGTTATGAAAATAAAAAAGAAAATTGCAATAAATTCGGAAGGCTTTATGATTGGAACACAGCAAAAATAGTTTGCCAGAAAGGATGGCATTTGCCTAAAGATGAAGAATGGGACATTTTGGTTAATTATCTTGGTGGTAGCGAGATTGCAGGTGCTAATCTCAAAGAGGCAGGGACAGATCATTGGCTAAGTCAGAATACAGACATAACTCTTGAAAGTGGTTTTACAGCGTTGCCAGGAGGGTACTATTTGAATGGAGCATTCAGCAATATTGGTATGAACTGTTATTGGTGGACATCAACAGAGTTTGATAAAATTAATGCTTGTTACCGCTTTCTACTTATTAATGATGCACAGATTAACAGACATATTTATTATCAGAAGACTTACGGTTTTTCTGTACGTTGTATAAAGGACAAATAAAATGAAACTCTTAATATCTCTATATTTATTTATTCTTCCACAGGTTTTCTTTGCCCAGAAAATCGAAAATGTACGTTTTACTGAAAAAGAAAAAAAGGTTGAAATATTGTATGATATAACAGGCGCTGCACCTGAGCAGCGATTCGATATAAAATTGTTTAGCAGCACTAATGGAGGTAAAAGCTGGACACAGCTGAAAACCATGAGCGGCGATGCAGGTACAGGCATAAAAGGAGGCAAAAACAAAAAAGCAGTTTGGGATGCATTGAAAGACGTAACTGAAATAAACGGTAAAATTAAATTCGATGTCCGTGCAAAAATCTCCAACAGCAAAAGTCAATCAAAAAATGAAACCGGCACGCTCAAAGACATACGTGATAAAAAAATTTACAAAACCGTAAAAATCGGGACACAGTGGTGGATGGCAGAGAACCTGAATTACAAAACTGATAAGGGCAGTTGGTGCTACAATAATGAACAAACTAACTGCGATAAATACGGACGATTATATGACTGGGAGACAGCAAAAACGGCATGTCCTAAAGGTTGGCATTTACCTTCAAAAAATGAATTTGATACTTTATTAACTAAGACAGGAGGCAGTGGATCTATGTCATATAATCAATTAATAAAAAATGAAACTTCCGGTTTTGATGCTCTTTTTGGTGGATGGTATACTGCCGACAGTGGAAATTTTTTTAACATAGAAGCCAGCTGTTACTGTTGGTCTTCGAATAAAAGTTTTACAGACAACAATGCATGGATTTTATATTTATTCAGCAATATTAAAAGAGCCGATATGGGCAGTTTTAGTAAGGGGAATGGTTTTTCTGTGCGCTGCCTGAGGGATAAATGACCAAATGCTATACTCCAAAATAAAAATTTCAAAAAGCAAAACACTTTTCGTATTTTTGTAAATTACAAATTAAATAAATTATGCCTGCATTAAATCCAATACAATTAGAAGTATTAAAACTGTTTCAGTTCTCAAAAACAGAAGAAGAGTTACAGGAACTAAAATGTGTTTTGGTAGATTACCTTTCTAAGAAAACTGTATCTGAAGCAGATAAAGCTTACGATGAAAGAGGTTATACCCTGAATGACATAGAAAAATGGCGAAAAAATCATCAAAGAAAAAAAACTTAACATTTGTAATAGATACAAATGTTTTTGTCATATCTCTTACAAGTCGTTCTCCTTATCATGTCATTTATAAAAACCTTATCGCCGGAAATTTCGATTTGTTGGTTAGCAATGATATTTCATTGGAATACGAGGAAGTAATTACTCAGAAATACGGGAGAAAAACGGCAGACATCTTTTTAGGGTTGCTACATGAATTACCCAATGTTACGTTTATTGTTCCTTATTTCAAATGGGGCTTAATTGAAGCGGATCACGACGATGATAAATATGTGGATTGCGCTATAGCCGGATTAGTTGATTACATTATTTCCGAAGATAATCATTTCAATATTTTAAAAAGCATTCCATTTCCAATAGTAAATGTAATAAAAATTGATGAATTTATAGAGTTATTACAACAGAACCATTTACAATAAAGAATAATTCGACATAAATAAATTCTCTGCTTACAAAAAAGCCAAAGCAAAATCTAAACCCATCAATTATGAAAAAATATTTCTTAATACTATTTTTTTTATTATATGTTTTCTCATTAAACGCCCAGGAAATAAGCGGATCAAGCGAAGAGAAAGATATAAAAATAAATACAAATAAAAAGACTGCAAGCGATCAGCAAAACAAATCCAAAACAGATACAACTGCCAATTCTTCGATTGATGAAAAAAAAGACCGAAATACTAAAGACAATAAATACGAATTAGCTGAAAAATATTACAGTTCCGGCGATTATACAAAATCCATTGAGTGTTATGAAAAATCCCTGAAATCTATGGAAGAATCGGGAGATAAGCAGGGAGAATCGGTTTCGCTTACCAACATGGGGATCGTTTACCAGAATACATACCGCTACGACGATGCTATAAAATATTACGAAAAATCGCTTGCCATCAAAGAAGAATTAAAAGATAAGCCGGGTATTACAAGGATGCTGTTCCGCATAGGAAATGTGTATTATCTGAAACGCGACCTGGAGAAAGCCCTTGATTATTTTGACAAATCCTTAAAGATAGACGAAGAGTTAAAAAACGGGAAAGACATTGCCGCCTCGCAAAACAACCTGGGTGTGATTTACTATGAACTTAAAAATTATAAAAAGGCCATGGATTACTATGAGCAGGCAATAAAATATCTTGAAAGCGGCGGGAATGAAAAGGAACTGGCAGGAACGCTCAACAACCTTGGCAATGTGAATTTCGACTGGAACAAACTCAACGATGCATTAGGGTATTATGAAAAATCTTTAAAACTAAAAGAAAAAATCAATTATCAGAAAGGGATTTCAACTTCGCTCCATAATATCGCCAATGTGTATAAAGTGATGAAAGATTTTGATAAAGCAACAGAGTATTACACCAAAAGCAATGAATCTGCAACAAAAAACAATGATGAAGAAATTCTGGCAAAGAATTACCTTGCTTTGTCGGAGATTTACGCTTCGTTGAAAAACTGCCCGAAAGAACTTGAATGTTTCCGCCTGCTCGCAACCACCGGGCAATTGCTATCATATATTAATACCGGACGGCAGATATCGGAACTCCAGTTGAAATACGATGCAGACGCCAGCCTCAAAAGCGAAGAGATCAGTATGCTTAAAGAAGAAGTGACCCGGCAAAAACTTTATACAGAAAACTTAGCTAAAGAAAAAGAAACGGAAATAAAACTGAAAAACGCTGAAATCACACAGAAAAACGCTGAAGTAAAACAGCAGAGAACCCAGAAATTCGCTTTTATCGGCGGTTTTGTTTTAATGCTTGTGCTATCTGTTGTTATTTTTAAAAGTTACAGGGATAAGAAAAAAGCAAATATATTATTAGCCATACAGAAACATGAGATAGAAGACAAGAACGAAGAACTGAACCAGCAGAATGCAGAAATCGCTGCGCAGAGAGATGAAATCGAAATACAAAAGCAACTCATCGAAAAGAGAAACGAGGAGGTAATGGACAGTATCCGGTATGCCAAAAACATCCAGGCAGCCATACTTCCTCCCGAAGATTATGTAAGTAAAAATCTTCCGGAACATTTCATTCTCTTCAGGCCACGCGACATTGTGAGCGGCGATTTCTACTGGGCAAAACATATTAAAACTCCGCCGGACGATGATAACGGGGTTCTGATTTTCTGTGTTGCAGACTGCACGGGTCATGGCGTACCCGGGGCTTTCATGAGCATGTTAGGCACTGCGCTGCTGAATGAAATAATCAGTATGAGCACAGTTTCAGACAATGAAATTCCAAAAGCGAATGAAATGCTCAACCGGCTTCGCGAACTCATTATAAAATCACTGCACCAGACCGGAAAAGAAGGAGAACAGAAAGACGGCATGGACATCGCATTCTGCATCCTTAATTTAGATACGCTTGAGTTGCAATATTCAGGCGCCAATAATCCGCTTTATATAGTCAGGAAGCAGCAGTATGCAGTAGCAGTTGGCAGTGAAATGCACGAACTGCCTCCTGCCGCTGCCTCCTGCCAACTTCTTGAATTTAAAGCAGACAAAATGCCCATCGGTATTTATTATAATGATGAAACCAAGCCGTTCACAAATCATATTATCAGGCTTCACGAAGGCGACCTGCTGTATATTTTCTCCGATGGATTCACAGACCAGTTCGGCGGACCAAAAGGACGAAAATTCCTTGCAAAACCTTTTAAGGAAACCCTATTAACAATCCACGATCAACCCATGGCAAAACAAAAATCAGCCCTGAATACTATTTTCGAAAACTGGATGGGGAGCAAGGATCAGATTGACGATGTGACTGTTCTTGGAATGAAGATTTAACAATATATTTCAGATATTAGAGTATTATGAATGGCAGATGACGGATGACAGATGACGGATGAAAATTATGACTGCAAAACGAAAAAATAATAAACAATCGAGTACAAAACAACATACCGGAAACTCTAAACCGGAAACAGGAAACAAACATCAAACACCTGCCCTGAGCAAAGCCGAAGGGTCAAACTTCAAACTTCAGACTTCAAACAAGAATCAGCAAACAGAAACTCCGAAACCGAAAAATAAATATGTTTCATATATTATCATTGCATCAATCGTTCTGCTGACTTTTATTATTTTTTCGCAGTGCATAAACCACGAATTTTTGAATTGGGATGACGACCAGCTTGTGTACGAAAGCCCTTATGTTAAAGCGGTTGCTGATATCGGGATCAGCGGGGCCGCGCATAAATTCGGCATAGATTTTTTTCAGAATAACCCGGTTACAATAATTTCTCACGCTATCACATACAAGATATGGGGACTGAATCCCAAGCCCTATCATCTGCTCAATTTGTTACTGCATGTATTCAATACCCTGCTTGTATTTTTTCTTGTCCGGTTCATTACCAAACGTTCCGAAGCTGCTATTATAGCCACGCTGCTTTTTGCACTTCATCCGTTGAGGGTGGAATCAGTTGCCTGGGTAACCGAAAGAAAAGATGTGCTGTACACCTTTTTTTATCTTGGCAGCCTTTTGAGTTACATATATTATGTGATCCGGCAAAAAAAAAAGTGGTTTATCATTTCTCTTATACTCTTTCCGTTTGCGCTATTATCTAAGTTTGCAGCCGTTACGTTACCTTTTGCGCTTATCCTGGCAGATTATTATTTTAAAAGAGGGTTTACTAAAAAAGTAATCCTTGAAAAAATTCCGTTCTTTATTCTTGTTGCTATATGCGGCATAACCCAGTTTTCATCATCCGAAGCAGCCGATGCAGTGCAAAACATAACTACAAAATTTTCGTTAACAGACCGGATATTTTTTGCAAATTACTCATTGCTGTTTTACATCCTTAAATTCTTTGCGCCGTTTAACCTGTCTGCGCTTTATCCATATCCTGCAAAAGTAACGGGGTCGTTGCCATCCTCATATTATATGTCGCCTGTATTTGTAATTCTCATATTTGCTTTAGCGGTATGGCTGATCTATAAATCAAAAAATCTCAGAAACGATCTTGTATTCGGAATTTTATTTTTTCTTGTGAATATTTTTCTTGTTCTCCATTTTGTTCCGTTTGGCGGCAATATCATTGTTGCAGACAGATATGCCTATATGGCGCACATCGGCATCTGTTTTATTTTCGGGCAATGGTTCTGCCTTATAAAAGACAATAAAACCCGCTATGCAAAACAGTTGAAACTGCCATTTGTTTTTGGGATATCTGTTTTTGTAATAATAATTACTGTCGCCACATGGAACAGGGTGAACATTTTCAAAGACAGTTACACGTTGTTCACGGATGTTATAGAAAAAGAGCCGATGGCCAGTGTGGCATACAGCAACCGGGGCCTTGCAAAAGAAAAGAAAAAAGATATGCAGGGCGCGCTGCAGGATTATAACAAGGCAATCGAAATCGTTCCCGATTACTTGGAAGCCCATATTAACAGAGGGAATGTACGAAAAACTCTTGGCGACAACAAAGGCGCTCTCGAGGATTTTGAAAAAGCAGTCTCTATCAATCCCAAATTTCCGATTGCATATAATAACAGGGGTATTGCTAAAAGCAACCTGAACGATTTACAAGGAGCAATGGATGATTACGCCAAAGCGATTTCTTTAAATCCCGAATATGCCGACCCGTATCACAACAGGGGCCTGATAAAAAGCAAAAATCTGCAAAAATATGAAGACGCGCTGACCGATTACAATAAGGCATTAAGCCTTAAACCAAATTATAAAGAAGCCTACAATAACCGGGGAGTGACAAAATTCGAAATGAAAGATTATGCAGGCTGCATTTCGGATATCAATAAAGTGATAGAACTGGAGCCTTCGGATGCTATGGCATACCTGATACGCGGCCATGCAAAATATTACCTGAAACAAACTGCCGACGCTTGTCTCGACTGGCAAAAATCGCTTCAGTTAGGAAATACTAATGCCGAAGAATTGCTGAAGCAATATTGTAAAAACTAAAAAAAAATGAGGTATGAGGTATAAAGATAATGGGTTTTAGTCAGGGCAGCCGGTTTGGTCAAAAGTCATGGTCAATAGTCGCAAAAAAAACAAAGACCAGGACAAATAACTAAACTGGCAGCTAAGACCAATAACCATGACTCAAAAGAAATGTACAATTTCATCTCGTTTGTAAATAATTTAAAAAATTTCATGTATATTTGATAAACTTAAAAAATTCAACTATGGGATATTTACTAATACTTTTATTCGTCATTTTTTCCGTGGTAATTCTTGTTATCACTGGCTGTAAATTCAGCAACAGCAGAGGAAACAGCAATAACAGTTTTTCACAAGACACATCAAAAGGCCCGCTTTCAAAAAACGATCTTGCGCGAAGGCTTGAAGAACTGTCGAACAGTTCCGCCCCTTCCGATTTAAAACCCGGAGCCATGTGTTACGATATGGCAGGTCCGCCAGAGCGCGCAGAATACGTTTGCCCGCTTTGCGGGGAGAAAACCCTTTACACCAGAGAGCACACATGGGCTGTGAATTCAGAAATCCCTGCCTGCCGTGAAATAATTAAAACCATTAAGAAAGTTGACGTGACGCTTGATGAATCCCAATTTTGCAAAAAATGCAGCAGGGATGTTCAAAAACCTGAACTATGTATTTTCATAAAAACAAAAGGCGATGACAAACCAAGGAAAGTTTGTAAAATAACAAATATTGATTTGAAACTCATGTCAGAATTCTTAGATGGTAAAGAAATACATAAATCATCGAACGAAGGAGAAGAACCGCTGAAAAACTACCTGCCAAGATTTGAAGAACTTTTTGGTATAAAAATAAATGTAACTACTCAGCAGGGTTATATGTTTAATACTTAATTATTTAACCGCAAAGAGCACAAAGGTATCGCAAAGAACGCAAAGTTATAAATACTTGGTTTACATTTCCTTGTGAACTTTGCGTAATTTCTCTGCGAACTTT
>JACREX010000087.1 GCA_016212695.1 Bacteroidia bacterium | reverse complement strand
TTTTTTTTACCTTTGACTGCCATCTTATAAGTGGTTATTTTCCAAAAACAACTTTAACTTATTTGATGGCACCTTTTTATTTCATTCTCAGAATTTTATAAACATTCTTTTGTTAGCACAGCAATCCGTTATAAACAGCAAACTTTAATCTTAGTTCATTAAAAAGTTTCATGTTTTTTGTATCTTTGTGTTTCAAGTAGGAAAGATACGAAAGTATTCTTGTTCTTAGCATTTGGAAACCCTTGAGTTATCAACATAATATTGTTTAAAGACAGACTCTAAATAAGGGAAATATATCCTATTCTTAGCCTATATAATCAGAATTATGGGCTAAAGCCCGTTCTTTTTTTGTTCTTTACCCCCGTGCTGAAGCACGGGGTAATTCAAAATAATAAACTCGTTGTCTTGAATTACCCTGCCCTTCAGGGCAGGGCTTAACAAACGCTACAACAACTAACAGGCTTTAGCCCAATATTTATTGTAAAATAGGAATTATTAAATTTAATCCCCTAATACAATATAAAAGTCATCAATGTCAGGCATACTCCTTTCAAAGAAAGAGCATCGTTTCCATGATGATCAATGCTATGGTCATTTCTTATTAATAAAAATTTCTCTGATAAACCGGATCAGTTTTTTTAAAGGATACCAAATAATTACAACCATGGAAAGGGAAAAGGAAACCAGTATCCCGATAATAGCGACAATTGATCCGCCTCCCAGGCCTGGCCCGATGTATAGCGGGAGATATTCAAAAAAAGCAAATGCTTCCATCACTATTTGCCGGGTTGATTAATAAAAGTAAATTTTTCAAACTCTTTTTCGGTAATATATCTGCTCCAGTTAAACATACATATTTTATTTTCATCTATTCTTTCTATATATGACCATATCTCTTCGGCGCGGTTTCCATATAAAAGTCTGCCCTGTTCGGTTTCTTCCACGAAGATGTCCCCATCGCCGAGTATTCTTGACTGTCCTTCCGTGCAGGTTCCGATATTCGCAGATTTAAAAAATGCATCATACGGCGTTGAATACTCATTTTTTGAAAAATCATATATATACTGGTTATTATGCCCGTCTATCAATCTCTCTCTTTCGTTAGCAAACCTGGCATCAATAGCATTGTTCCCGAAAACTCCGATACGGACAGAGTCAATAACATCCACATCGTGTTGCTTTAACCAGGGTCCGTTTTGCGACCAGATGATTTTATTGGTAGACGGCCGATACAGCAATACTAAGTTTTGATGTCTTAAACTTAGAAACAAATCTCCCTTTTTCCAGTACTTGGAATCCTCTAATACAGGCTGGACGTCGTTAAGGTGTATATAATCCAAATAGGATAAATTTGAAGTAATTTGAGGGTTGATAAAAAAACAGCCTCTTCCGTATCCGTTTTCCATTAAAATTTCGAAAACAGATTTCTCAAAGAGTATCTTACCTTCGGTTGCTGATATTTGTTTAATAGCATCGTCTCTGATCTGATATTTTACTGCATTCCTGGTAGATGAGTTATAACCGCAAATCCAAAAATTGCCGTCAGTACCCGGTTCAATGGAGTGATGACATGGAGTCATATTTGACCAGATAAGGTTGGAATTCCTGTCCACTTTGCATAAATACCCGCATTCATACCCGCCGCTAAAGATCAATGAACCATCAGGCATCAAAATCGGATGCAGTAATCTGGTTGTTTCATCTGTCAGGCTATTTTTTATTCCATAGGTGTATGTTGAATTAAACCGCTTGTTCAATTGTTTAATATCAGGAATCCACTTGTAGAGCATTTTTCCGTCTTTTATTCGCACCAATTTAACCACGGATTGATTGATGGCATCGTTCCAAGTCGCTACCAGAAGGTAATCATTGCTGTCCCTGTAATTTTTTGTACGGTTAAATCCATTTTTTAAAGATAAAGTACTCCGGATAACCAATGGTTTTTGTAAAATCTCCAGGGGTTTTTGTAAAATTACCAGATCAACAACATTGCGGCCGAATGTTGATAAAAACAAAACAATCTCCTTTGGCGCTCCATTAATTCCTGAACCATTTAAAACCACATGGCGGGTTACTCCCATTATAAAGACTAATGCAAAAAATGAAACCCAGAAAATAATCAGGAATTTAACAAGTTTCTTCATGTTTTTTTAATGATTACTTCAGGGGGTAAAACAGTATTTTTTGATCTGTTAAGTCAATTATTTTTTGCAGAACCCTGTCTTTTATTAAACTCCTCAACCCCTTTATCTAAAAACGAGATAAACTCATCAACACTTTTGTTATAGGCTCTCGGAGTAGTCAACAGGTCGCCGTTATGATCAAGCAGAACATAGTATGGCTGGGCGTTTACATTAAACCTTGCGATCTGGTAATCCGCATATTTTTTCCCGATGGTCTTTTTTACTTTACCGTCTAATTTCGATGTGATCCATTCGGATTCGGGCAGGTCGGTCTTATCATCCACATACAAGGCAATAACAATATATTTTTCTCTCAATCTTTGCAGTACTTTAGGGTCTGACCATACGTTGGCTTCCATGTCGCGGCATTTTGCGCAGGCAAGTCCCGTAAAACTAATAAATACCGGTTTGTTAAGTTTTTTTGCACAGGCCAAACCCTGTTCATAATCAAAATACCCTTCTAATCCGTTTGGTAAATGGAGGAAATCGGCATATTTCGGTTTTTCACATAACTTGAAATTACTTTCTTTGGAAGAAACATTTTCCGGAATACTTGTTTTATTAAAATAAAAACTTTCTGAAGTTTGCGGAGGCAAAAGCCCTGAAATTGCCTTTAATGGCGCGCCAAATAAACCCGGGATTAAATAAATAACAAAAGCAAAAGTAAATATTGTTAAGATTAAGCGTGTAATGCTGATATACGGTAAATCGCTATCATGTGAAAATTTTATTTTTCCAAGTAAATAAAAACCCATTAAAGTAAATATCACCATCCAGAAAGCAAGATAAAGTTCGCGGCTTAATAAACCCCAATGATATGTCTGGTCAGGCACTATGAGAAATTTCATTCCAAGAGCAAGTATTAAAAATCCCAAGACAACTTTTATCGAATTAAGCCATCCGCCTGATTTAGGTAACTTTTTCAGCCAGGAAGGGAAAAAAGCCAACAAAGTAAAAGGTAAGGCAAAAGCCAGGGAAAAACCGAACATTCCGATTGTCGGTTTAAGCACTTCTCCTCTGGCAGCTTCTACCAACAACCCTCCCACAATAGGCGCTGTGCAGGAAAAAGAAACCAGCACCAAGGTAAATGCCATAAAGAAAATCCCGAAATAACCGCCTTTATCCGCGTGTTTGTCTGATTTGCTGATAAGCCAGTTTGGCAGAATTATTTCAAACATTCCAAAGAATGATAAGGCAAAAATTAAAAAAAGCAGAAAGAATAAAATATTTGGCAGCCAGTGTGTGCTAAGCCAATTTGCAAAATCGGGTCCTAGTAAAGCTGAGATGATTAGTCCAAATCCGGTATAAATCACTATGATTGAAAATCCATAAAATAATGCCTGTTTTTTTGCTTTTGACCGTTTGTCGGTATTTTTCATAAAAAAAGACACAGTCATAGGAATCATTGGAAACACACATGGAGTTATCACTCCGGCTAATCCTCCCAAAAATGAAATCAAGAAAAATATCCATAATGAAGTATTAGTATCAGACGAGGTAGTTTGATCAGATTTATTTTTAATAATTGAAGTAGCTGAATCTTTATTTGCTATGAGGGTTTTTGACGAATCTGAAGTTAATAAAACAGTATCGGTATTGTTACCTGTCAGAGAATCTGCACGATTAAGAAGTAATCCACTATCAATTTTAAAAGAGAAATCCTCTTGAAGCGGAATGCAACGCTGGTCATCACAACACATATACTCAATGCTTCCTTTTATTTCAAATGGTTTGCCGGTAAGCAGCCGGATTTTTTGTTTAAAAGTAGCTTTATTAACGAATGATTTTACATTCATTTCAAAGGTTGCATCGTATTCTTCTTTAGGTTTTGGAAATTCAGAAACTGTTCCTGTTTTTTTAAATTTACCGGATTTTTCATATTTGAACACGGTTGGTAATGGTCCTCCCGGAGGAACGAACTGCGAATACAGATGCCATTTTTTTTCTATGACTGCTTTAAAAACTAATTCCGCTTCGTTATCGCTGACCCGGTTAACAGAGAATGACCACTTCACGGGGTGTAATACCTGGGGAAAACAATTCGCTGAAACAATAACAAGGAAAGCAAGGTATAAAAATCGTTTCATAAATATGTACCGTTAATTAAATTAAAGACTCAAAAATATAAATTAAAACGGAATAATGAATTGATTAGTATAAGACAGTTTTTACAACAGGATTTCCTCTCCGTTTTTGTGGAAGAAATGATACTCCAGGTAGGTATATGAAGAGGAGGGTATCACGCTTATTCTTCTTCTGAATTTCAGCATCCATTTCCAGCGCAGGGAGAAGAAGCCCTGATTGATATATGCGGCAATATAGGGATGGACTTTCAACATGATTTTCGTATCGCTTATTTTGGAAAATATATAGTTTAAATTGTTTTCAATATCATCAATAAACAGTATGGAAGGGGCTACCTCGCCGCTGCCGTTGCAGGTGGGGCAGGTTTCGATGGTTTTGATATTCATGATCGGCCGCACCCGTTGCCTTGTGATCTGCATCAGTCCGAATTTGCTCAGCGGCAGGATATGGTGCTTTGCCCGTTCGGTTGACATGAATTCTTTCATTTTTTCATACACCACCTGCTTGTTTTCGGGATTGTGCATATCAATAAAATCAACCACGATAATCCCGCCCATATCGCGAAGCCTGAGCTGACGGGCTATTTCATGAGCGGCTGCGATATTAACATCCATCGCATTGGTTTCCTGGTCTTTTTCGGAATTTGTCCTGTTGCCGCTGTTCACGTCTATCACATGCAAAGCTTCGGTGTGCTCTATCACTAAATATGCGCCGTTTTTCAGGGCCACTGTTTTTCCAAAAAGAGCCTTGATCTTTTTCTCAATGCCGAAATGTTCAAAAATAGGCTCGCTCCCCGAATACAGTTTAATTATTTTTTCTTTGTCCGGCGCTATTTCATTGATGTAGTTTTTTAGTTCTTCGTAGATGGCATCGTCATTTACATAAATATTGTTGAACGAGGCATTGAGGATATCCCTGAGAATTGCAGATGTTCTGTTTAATTCCCCGATTAAAAGTTTCGGAGGTGTTGCATCCTTTATTTTTCCTGCAATGGTTTCCCATTTTTCTATCAACTCTCTTAATTCGGAATCCAGTTCGGCCACTTTTTTCCCCTCTGCAACCGTTCTTAAAATGACGCCGTAATTATCCGGCTTGATGCTCTGAAGTAATTTTTTCAGGCGGCTTCTTTCTTCATCAGACTGTATTTTTTGTGAAATGGATATTTTGTCGGTAAACGGAATCAATACAAGGTTCCTGCCCGGTATGGATATTTCAGAACTGAGCCGCGGCCCTTTAGTAGATATGGGTTCTTTGGCTATCTGAACCGCGATATCCTGGCCTGATTTGAGCAATTCCGTTATTCTGCCGTTCTTGTTAATATCACGCTCTAATTTAAAGTCCATGAGCGAAACGGTCTCCTTCTTTTCTGACTGGCATTTTTTCAGGAACTTATTCAGGGAAGCGAATTGCGGGCCCATATCGAGATAATGCAGAAAGGCGTCTTTTTCAAAGCCTACATCAATAAACGCCGCATTCAGGCCGGGCATAGTCTTTTTAACCCTGCCAAGATAAATATCTCCGACAGAAAATTTAGTATTGCTTTTCTCCCTGTTTAACTCTGCTAATTCTTTGTTTTCAAGTAATGCAATAACTATTTCATAAGAATTAACGTCTATAACCAATTCGTTGCTCACATTTTCAGGCTTTGAATAAGGGGGTGCCGTGCCGCCGGGATTTTCGGATCTCATCAAATACAACGTCCTTTAAAGAAATGTATTCTCTAAAGGATCGCTGATGTCAATTAGAAAAAAACGGAAAGAATGTTATTTTTTCTTTTTATGCCTGTTCTTTCTTAAATGTTTTTTCCTCTTGTGAGTAGACATTTTGTGTCTTTTTCTTTTCTTCCCGCTTGGCATAGTCGTAAGTATTACCCGTTATGTTTGCTTAAAATATTACCCTTAGCGTCTTCATGAACGTGTTTTGATACTTCTTCTACAAACGTCTTGGCGGGTTTGAATGCAGGAATGTAATGGGCCGGGATAATTATAGTAGTATTCTTCGAAATATTCCGGGCAGTTTTTTCTGCTCTTTTCTTTACTATAAAACTACCAAAACCTCTCAGGTAAACATTGTTACTTTTTACCATAGAAACTTTCAGGTGTTCCATGAAAGCTTCAACTGTCTTCTGAACACTTACTTTCTCAATTCCGGTGCTCTTTGCGATTTCATTGATGATGTCTGCTTTTGTCATTTTCTTAATATTTTATTATCAGTTAATTACATTAATTTCTTTAAATAGGACTGCAAATATATATGTTTCTTTGAATAACAAAAAAATTATTCGCTTAATTTTGATAAAAAAAAATATTTTTTGAATTTTCTCTGGAAATTTAATGATTATAACAAGCGTTCTCATAAAATGGTATCATAAAAATAAACGCCATCTGCCGTGGAGAGATACCCAAAATCCTTACCTTATATGGATTTCCGAAGTGATATTGCAACAGACCCGTGTGATTCAGGGCTTGGATTATTACCTGCGGTTCATACGGAAACTCCCGGATATACAATCGCTCGCAACAGTTTCGGAAGATGAAGTTCTAAAATTATGGCAGGGTCTCGGATACTATACCCGTGCAAGAAACCTTCATGCTGCTGCAAAAAATATTGTACATTATTTTAATGGCAAATTTCCGGATAATTATACCGATATTCTGAAACTGAAAGGTATTGGCAAATATACAGCGGCGGCTGTTGCTTCTTTTGCTTTTAATGAACCCGTGCCGGTTGTTGATGGAAATGTCTGCAGGGTCCTTTCACGCCTTTATGCCATAAACTATCCGGCTGACTCTGCAGAAGGCCAAAAATTAATTTACTCGCTTGCCGAAAAAATTATTGATAAAAAAAATCCGGGAATTTTTAACCAGGCCATCATGGAATTCGGCGCCCTGCAATGTGTTCCTCAGAACCCGGACTGCAGTAAATGCCCCTTAAATAAAAAATGTCTTGCATATATATATAATAATGTATCCTTATTCCCTGTCAAAAAAAAATAAACTTCAGCCTAAGCAACGATTTTTTAATTTCTTAGTCATATCAGACAAAAATAAAATCTTCATTCATAAAAGGAGCGGAAAGGACATCTGGAAGAACCTGTATGATTTCCCAATGATAGAAACCATAAAAGAATGTAATAAAACCTGTCTCCTGAAAAATAAACAGTGGAATACAATTTTTAAGAATGCAGTTATTTCTATTGCAGATAATCCAGTAACCATTACACATAAACTATCGCATCAGGTATTACATTCAAAATTTTTCAAAGTACACCTCGGTTCAACGAATAAATTCTTAGAAAAAAATTATATCAAAATTAAATTGAATGACATCCGGAAATATCCCGTACCACGGCTTATCGAAAACTATATATTACAATACTTCGGTAAAATTTTATATACAACTGCATACCATTGATTTGTAAACTCAATTTCTCGCAAAGTCGCTAAGTCGCAAAGGATTCAAAATCAATATTTTTGCGTTCTTTGCGTCTCTGCGAGATAAAAAAATACCGAACGATAGTATTAAAAAAACCCGGACGATTTTTGCCGGCAACCTAAAAAATAGTATTTTTACAGGAATTTAATTCACAAATCACTAATCTAAAATAATAAATATGTCAGTAAATAAAGTTTTCCTTCTCGGACACGTGGGAAAAGACCCGGATGTGAGGCATCTTGACAGCGGAGTTGTAAAAGCTTCTTTTACGCTTGCAACGAGCGAACAATACAAAAATAAAAGCGGAGAGGTCATTAAAAACACCGAATGGCATAACATCGTTCTCTGGAGAAACCTTGCCGAAGTAGCCGAAAAATTTGTAAAAAAAGGAATCCAGGTATTCATAGAGGGGAAAATCACTACCCGCAATTACGACGACAAAGACGGGAATAAAAGATATATTACAGAAATTGTCGGAGACAATATGCAGTTGTTAAGCAAAAAAGACTCAGTTGCCGATGATAGCAATACTGCTGAGAAAACCCAGAGCAGCCCGGCCAATCTCGACGATATACCAGCCCCGCAGGACGACCTGCCATTTTAATAAGGTCTGTCAGTAATTTCTGATATTTAAATTAGAAATAAATATTGATTAACGATTAACGATTTTTAATTTACGAAGTGAAAAAAAATCCTAAATTCTAAATCTTAAATCAAAATAATGCTCTTACCAGACAAGTGATGATTAATCGTATTTAAATTGGACCTCACGGATCATACGGTAACATTTTTATTTAACATTGTTTTACATCCGGTAACGCCTGGCATCATTTACGGGATTATTGCCATTGTTGCGCTTCTTTTCTTTTCGGCAATTTTTTCAGGAGCGGAAATTTCCTATTTTTCCCTTTCTCCTGCAGAAGTGAACGCCCTGCATGAAAATCCCGGTAAGAACAACGCCCTCATTATAAAACTGCTTGATGCGCCCAACAAACTGCTTGCAACGCTTCTTATCGCAAATAATTTTGTGAACATCGGCATTGTGATTATATATACTTACATTGTAAATTCAATTTTCGATTTTTCTGCAGCGCCGATATTGGGGTTTGCGATCCAGGTGGTGGTAATCACCCTTTTTATTCTTCTCTTTGGCGAGATCCTTCCTAAAGTGTATGCCACCCAACATACCCTGAAATTTGCATCTTTTGTTGCATTACCGGTCTATATTTCAGAAAAAATATTTTACCCCTTGAGCGCTTTGCTTATAAATTCTACATCTGTTATCAATAAAAAAATTGCGGGAAAGAAACCGAATATTTCCATAGGCGAACTTTCTCATGCGCTGGAACTGACATCCGGAGAACTTACGGAAGAAAAAGAAATTCTCGAAGGCATCGTGAAATTCGGCAACATTGATGTGAAGGAAATCATGAAATCGCGGGTTGACGTGATGTCTGTAGACATCGGCACGGATTCCGCACAATTGCTTTCCCTGATCGTTGATACCGGTTATTCCAGGATACCCGTGTATGAAGAAACATCCGACAATATAAAAGGTATCCTTTACGTAAAAGATATGCTGCCTTATATTTATAAAAATGAATCTTTCCAATGGCAGCATCTTTTAAGGCCGCCGTATTTTGTTCCTGAAACAAAAAAAATTAACGACCTGCTCCAGGAATTCCAGCAAAAAAAAATCCATCTGGCGGTTGTGATTGATGAATACGGCGGAGTGTCAGGAATTGTAACGATGGAAGACATACTCGAGGAAATAGTGGGCGAGATAAATGATGAATACGACAATGAAGAAAATAATTATATAAAATTAGATGAGCATACCTATATCTTTGAAGGAAAGACGCTGCTGAATGATCTTTGCAAAATACTGCATTGCGAAGACAATGAATTCGACGAAGTAAAAGGAAGCGCAGATACCATAGCCGGGGTATTGCTTGAACTCACCGGAGAAATACCACAGAAAAATGAAAAAGTAATATACAAGAATTATACGTTCTTAGTTACATCGGCTGATAACCGGCGAATCAAAAAGGTGAAAATTACGGTGAAAAAGCAAACCCTGATATAGCGATTATAATATATTCGTGAATCCGTGAACAGATTTTTGTACAATACGCATTGCGAAGAACTCAGACCCTGAGTGAAACGAAGGGGAAGAGGACTGAAGCCTGCCTTGCCGGTAGGCAGGCAATCTCTTTCATCAACGGAGATTCCTTCTCCCGACAAGTCGGGATCGGAATGACGGATTCACTTCACGGAGGCAGAATATTATTAAAGTATCAAATTATTTAAAATATCCGATGAACAAATCAAAAAGCATACTGCAGAAAACAAAATATTTTTTTCAATGTACAGATTGCGGGAAAACATATTCAGCAAAAAAAGTCACATACCTCTGCCCGGATTGTGAACAGGCAAATTCACCTGCAGCCCCGCCAAAAGGCGTTCTAAAAACCATTTATAATTACGATGATATAAAAAATAAATTTTCAAACAATTTATTTGCACGGATAACGAAAAATCACTTTCTCGATCTTTTACCTGTTGATTCTCTCAAAAGCTTCTCATGCCTGAAAGTGGGCAATACGCCTTTATATGAAATAAACAAATTGGACGGGCAAAAATTACCGTTCCGGCTGTATCTGAAAGACGATTCACAGAATCCCACGTTTTCTTTTAAAGACAGAGCGTCGTATGTAGTCTCGGCCTATGCGAAGGAACACGGCATAAATACCATTGCAGCCGCGTCAACGGGAAATGCCGGATCTTCATTAGCCGGCATCTGCGCATCCCAAAATCAGAAAGCGATTATTTTTGTTCCGGCAAAAGCGCCCAAAGCGAAACTTACGCAGATCGTAATGTATGGAGCAACGATCATTCCGGTAGAGGGAACTTATGATGCTGCCTTTGACCTAAGCATTGCCGCAACAAAAAAATTCGGATGGTATAACCGGAATACGGCATTCAACCCCTTTACAATTGAAGGGAAAAAAACAGTTTCTTTTGAATTATTCAATGATCTTAACCAGGACATCCCTGACCGGATATTTGTTCCTGTGGGCGACGGCGTTATTATATCCGGCGTATTCAAGGGATTCGAAGATCTTTTAAGACTCGGCGTTATAAAAAAAATTCCTGTAATCGTTGCGGTGCAGTCAATGGGCAGTGACAATATTTCCCGAAATCTTAACGCATCCCGTTTTGTCTCTAAGCCGTCGAGTACCATTGCCGATTCCATTTCTGTGGATATTCCCCGCAACTTTTATATGGCAAAAAAATTCATCAAAGAATACCACGGAGAATCCATATTAGTATCAGACGAAGAAATCCTGAACGCATCGGTTCAATTAAGCAGGAATACAGGAATATTTTCCGAACCGGCCGCAGCCACCGCTTTTGCAGGAATGCTGAAATACCACAGGCAAAAAAAACTTGCCGAAGGAACTAAAAATATCGTTCTGTTAACCGGAAGCGGACTCAAAGATCTGAATTCCGTTCAGACAAAAATTAATATACCCGCAGCCATTAAACCGGAAATCAAGGCAGTTGAAAAATTGTTGAAACTATAGTCCGGAACAGGTTCTGTAATCTCTGATGAACAAAAAACAAATACAAAATATTCTTAAAGAAAGTTCGGTTTCTGAAGAACTGAAACACATTGCCCACACTGTTCTCGCAGGGAAAAGGATTTCTCCGGATGAAGGCCTGCTGTTTTACAAAAAAGGCGACCTTGGTTTTTTAGGAATGCTGGCAAATTATATCCGTGAAAAGAAAAATAAAAGTAACACGTATTTCAACAAAAACATTCATATCGAACCCACAAACATTTGCATTAACCACTGTAAATTCTGCTCGTATTCACGCAGGCAAAACGAAGCCGGAAGTTGGGAATTATCCTGTGATGATATCCTGAAAAAAATTACCGGGTACAAAGATGCCGGAATCACCGAGGTTCATATTGTCGGCGGGGTTCACCCGGACAGGGACCTGCATTTTTACGGCAACCTGATCCGGCAGATAAAAAAAATCCTGCCTCATATTTATGTGAAAGCATTTACAGCCGTTGAGCTTGACTATATGATAAAAAAATCAGGATACACCATAGAAAATGGCTTAAAAAAACTTAAAGGATACGGCCTTGATGCCATACCCGGCGGAGGCGCAGAAATATTTGATGAGAAAATCAGGAAACAAATCTGTGATGAAAAATCTGATTCCGGTCTCTGGCTGAAGATACATGAAAAAGCCCATCAGATGGGAATCCCTACAAATGCCGCCATGCTTTACGGACACATTGAAAATTACTCTCACCGGATAGATCATTTGGACAGATTACGGAAATTGCAGGACATCACAGGGATGTTTCAGACTTTTATTCCTCTTAAATTCAGAAATAAGAACAACAATCTTTCACACATCAAAGAAACAACCCTTGTCGAAGATTTAAAAAACTATGCCGTATCAAGAATTTTTCTTGATAACTTTCCTCATATTAAAGCCTACTGGCCCATGATCGGAAAGGAAGTCACGCAACTGTCGCTTTCTTATGGCGTGGACGATATTGACGGAACTATTGAAGACACCACAAAAATTTATTCCATGGCCGGCTCTGAAGAACAAAAACCGGCGCTCGCGTGCGATGAAATTGCAACTCTTATAAAACAGGTGAACAGGAAACCAATGGAAAGAGATACATTATATAATGTAATCCGCGCATATTAAGTTTTTTTCGAAGTGATTACTTCATTGCCATACTTATCAAGAAAACCTTTAACGCCTTTTTTGTTAAATTTGGCTTTCCCGTTTTTGAAATTCCTCACATTATCGTATTTCACAGGAACGATTTCATTTCCCATTTCATCAATAAAACCCCAGAGTTCGTTGTATTTTACTTTTGCCCTGCCATCCGAAAACTTACCGATATAATCATACCTGGGAGCCACTATTTCATTACCGTCGTCGTCTATAAAACCGATCAGCGAATTGATAGTAACTTTTGCCCATCCGTATTCATCAAACGGGCCGATGTGCTCATATTTCGGAGCGACCAATTCATCGCCTTCCCTGTTGATAAATCCATACAGGTGATTCAGGCAAACCTTGGCCCTTCCACCGGAAAACTGGCTTATCTGGTGGTATTTGGGCGGCACAACTTCCATTCCGTCTTCATCAATCAGGCCATATAGTTTAATAGGTTCCATTTTTTTTCCTTTTTCTTTATCTTCATATTTCGGACGAAGAATCTCGCTGCTGCTTTCTTCTTTTTCTTCTTTATACACGATCACATAAACTTTAGCCACTCCCTTTTTAAACTTCCCGATATTGGAATATTTCGGAGGTATAATCTCCCTGCCCTCTTTATCAATAAACCCGATATAATTATTCTGTTTCACTTTAGCCTTCCCCCACTCAAATTTTCCGATATAATCATATTTAACAGGAATAACCTCGGTTCCGTTATCGTCAACAAAACCATATTTGCCGTTAATCTCGACCTTCACCAAGCCCCGCAGTTCCCTTTTTTTATTTGCATGGCTGGTCTGTCCCGTAGTAAAACCAATAAAGGCATTCAGAAATAATATGAATAATAAAATCTTTGTTATCATGTTACAGTTTGTAAAAAGACATTGTTTCTTAAAAAGGGTTGCATTAAAATACAATTTGAAAAAATGGTTTTTCATTTTACAAAATTCGTGCAAAAGTATCATAAATGTTATTAATTTCAAAAGGATACAAACGAAATTGTTCGGTAAACTTACTTACAACGTAGTTACAGGCAAGCAGTTCATCCCGATAGAATCGAGACCGGCTTTGAAACGCTTAATTTTATGATAACAAAAAAGCAGGGATTCTTATTCGCAGCCGAAAACAGAAATTATTCATGAATAATTCGGGCTAATATCCGAACCCGGAAAGTTATCAACAGGCCAAGCCAAGCAAAAACAGCAATTTATACACTCACTTACCCGGCAAAGACCAACCCGGGCCATTAACCTTTTTGCATGTTTTAGTATTAACTGCCAGAAACCATAGCTGTAAATCTATGAAAAGCAAAAGCCAATATCTGAAACCATGGATGATAAAATCAAACGGAAATGCACAGTTGATCAGGCCTAAAGACATCCTGTATTTAACGGCAAAAGGCAATTATACCGTGTACCGGTTAATAGGCGGGACGCAGTTTTCTGTTCCCAGAACACTGGCAGAATTCGAAAAACGGCTGCCAAAAGACCTTTTTCTCCGTATTCACAGGTCGGCGATAATAAATACGGATTATTTTGTAAAATATGACCATAGCGGGCGTTGCGCTGTTATGAAAAATGCTGAAAAAATCACTGTTTCAAGACGAATGAAAACAAAATTAATCGAACATCTTGATACCGTTTACTCATAAAAACGACCGTTCGACACGAAAAAACGACCGTTTAATAATGCCGCAAAACATTTATTATTAACATTTTGTATTTTAATTTTATAAGCAGGGCAAAACGATAAATGAATTTAATATTAATCTTTAAAAAATAAAAATTATGAAAAAATCAGTCTTATTTTTATTCGCTCTTGCTGTATCATTACAGTATTTGATTGCACAAGGCACAACTCAAGATATCGGCGAAGTACCGGGAATATCAGGCGGCTTTGAAGATATGAGCGCAACGCCCGTATCAGACAATACCGCTTTCACATCGGGCAAAACTTACTGGACGCGATGGGATTTGGATGCCTATATATATAATTCCACAGGCGGACGCTCCGGGCCTAAATATATGACCCTTGGCGAAAGCTCTTCAACTTCGCGCCTGCGTTCTTCAACAACAGGCAGCGACCACATTGCTTCAAACACCCAGTATGTTTACCAGTTTTATTATAAAAACACGGGAAACACAAACAACCTGCAGGTTTACTTACAACCCGACGGCAGCACAACCCTCGGCACAGGAACAAATATTACTGCAGGCAACACAAGCGGCGTATGGACAAAAACTACAGGAACCGTAACTTCCAAAACCGCAACGCCGGGCGACTACGGTCATTTCGTTTTCCGTTTCAGCGGCGCCTCTGCGAACAATATCAGTATTGACGATGTGTGCATATATCAAGGCTCGCAGGCAGATGAAACAGCTCCTGGCGATCCCACAGATGCAGTGGTTGATATGGAAACTCCTTTCTCATTATTTGTTCAATGGTCTGCGCCTGCAGGAGGCGTTGACGGCGGCGGTTATATGGTGGTGAGGGGAACTGCCGACCCCCAGACAGCGCCAAATGCGAACGGGATTTATGCAACAGGCAATGCCATTGGTTCGGGTACGGTTGTTTATATCGGCGCTTCCACAAGTTTTACCGATAACGGTTTAAGCGCTAACACCGCTTACTATTACCGTGTTTATGCCCTTGACAAAGCGTTTAATTATTCCGGGGCGGTTACTGCCAATGGAGCTACCAAAGCGATTACCACAGACGATTACAGGTTCAACACTGGCAGCGGCGAGTGGACGGTTTCTTCAAACTGGCTAAAATACAATGGCAGCAGTTGGGTTACGGCTGTTTCCTATCCCGGCGCTTCAACCGACAATGTGTATATTACAGGCAACAGAACGGTTTACTTAGACGGTAATCCTTCGTGCAACAATCTTGTTATATCGGGCGGCGCTTTATTGTACGATAACAACACCACGCGCAGCCTCACGGTTTACGGCGATTTGGAAAACAGCGGCGCCTTGCGGCCCGTTGCAAGCGAAAATACTTACGGGCAAAGTACTGTTAAAACCCATACGCTGACAGTTAAAGGCAGCCTTGTGAATTACGGCACAATAAAAACGGCTACAGACAGGGATGGAACTGATACATATTATAAATGTATGCGCATACATCTAAAGATGGAAGGCGGCGGCAATGCAAGCCTTACCAATAAAGGCATATTCGATTTACGGTATAACTTAACCGTGAATAAAACCAATGTATCCGACCTGGTTACGCTGGGTTCGGATATTACAATGGCAGATTTTACGCTCACGGATAATCCGCCGGAACCTCAATTAGTATTGACCAAAGGAAAGTTAGTTTTAGGCGATTATAACTTCACGCTTCAAAGCGGGGGCAGCATAAATCACGATGCAAGCCCTGCCGCTAATAGTTATGCAGCGACTACAGGAGCAGGTATGCTTATTAAAAATTTCTCTGCAACAGGTTCGTTTACATTCCCGACAGGTGATGCTTCTTATTATACCCCCTTTACTATTACATTGAATAGCGCAACACTTGGCTCCAATGCAGCCATAAGCGCAAGGGTAATCAACAGCATTGAACCTCATATTAGCGGAATATCCAATTATATTAACCGTTATTGGGATGTAAGCGCAACTGATATCACAGGCATTAATGCCGATGTGAGTTATATCTATGCACAAAGTGATACAACAGGAGATGAAAATAACTTTAGCGCCATGAGATGGACAGAAACAGAAGGGTATACCACAATTGGCACTGTAGATATTAATACAAATACTTCAACGGCTAATAATATTACACACTTGGGAAATTTTACGAATTTTAGTTACAATACCTGTATTCAACATTTTCTTTTGAATCAGCCGCCATGCAATTTAGTTGGGAATGGAAATTTTGATGATAATTTTCAGTTCTTTGATATGGGGTACCTGATTTCAGCTCATTGCGTGAATGACTGGAGTGAGTATTATAACAGCGCATCATCTGCAGGTTTAACAGATAATTATTATGTTTCTCCTTATAATGCAGCTCTTTTTTGGGTTGGGGGTACATCAAGCATTTATACTTGTCTGTATTCTAACATTTTAGCGGGTAAATCATATATTCTTTTATTTGATGTCCAGGGCTTATGGATCAACTCAAATATAACATTTTCTCTTGCCAATTCTTCAACATCAGGTCTAAGTTGTGAATATAATTCTTCTTCTACTCTTTCATCATCACAGATAACCAATTCTCTTCTTATTGCTACTACTGCAACTACTGCTGCCAGCGGTAGTTGGGCTTACCAATGCATCCCTTTTACTGTAGCAAATAACTACGATCAGCTTGCGATCAGCATTTCATCTTCATCTGGCGGTGAGATTCATCTTGACGATGTTGGTTTATACAGAACTGATATTGATGACAAATACATTAACTGCTATGGCTCAGTGAATATCGGAATTTGTGATATTCCCGGTGCTAATTATAGCTGGGTAGCCAATCCTCCCTCTGGTACGCTTGGCGCTACATCCAGTATAACTGTCGCCCCATTAATTACAACTGCTTACACTTTAACCATAACTGCTCCTAATTGCACTATTACAAGTTCGGCTACCGTTTATGTAAATAGTACATTTACATTAAATACAAGCAGCACTCCGGAATGTACCGGTTTAAATAATGGAACAGCTACAGTAACAACTTACGGAGGTACAGGGCCATTTACATACCTTTGGTCAAATAATGGAACTACTGCAACAATTAATAATCTCAGTGCAGGTATTTACACGGTTACTGTCACCGAAACCGGCGGTTGTCAAAATACCGCTTCTGTTACAGTTACTGAAGACCTATTGTCTGCTTCAATCAGTAATCACACAGACGTTTCATGTTGGGGTGGCAATGATGGCACTGCTACTGTACTGGTAACGGATGGTACACCGCCTTATACCATTAATTGGTCATCTGGTGTTTCAGTCAATGGCTATGATGTTACCGGTTTATCTGCTGTAAATGTTTTTGTTACCGTTACTGATAATAACGGCTGTACCTCTATCACTTATATAGCAATTAATCAGCCAGCCCCGCTTGTGGCTGATATTTCATCGCATCACGGCGCCCCCTGCAATGCAGGTAATAACGGAGATCATACCGGCTACGCAACAGTAGCAGGCGCTGGTACGCTACCTTATACCTATTTATGGAGCACTACGCCTCCTCAATATACTGCGTATGCAGATTTGTATGCAGGTGTTAATACGGTTACAATTACCGATGCGCATGGATGTATGGCTACTACCAATGTTACAATAACCGAACCGGCACTTCTTATCGCTTCAATCACTTCACAAACCAACGAACTATGTTACGACGGGTCAACCGGTAGCGCTACTGTAGCGGCAAGCGGAGGCACACAACCTTATTATTATTATATATGGAATACTACACCATTGCAAAATACAACAACGGCAAGCAATCTGGCAGCCGGTATATATACTGTTACCGTTACCGATCACAACTACTGCACAGCTACAACCAATGTTACCATCACAGAACCGGCACAACTTGTGGTCTCATCTTATATTATTACTGACAATACGTGTAGTTGTATCGGCTCTATTCAGGTTACAGTTACCGGCGGATATTTAGGTGAAACCGGTTATTATGGATACACATGGAGTACAGGGTCTCATAATCCAGGAAATATTTCCGGATTATGCGCAGACAATTATTCGGTTACAGTTGGTGACGACAACGGTTGCACAGTTTCACAAAATTTTGTTGTTAATGATAATATTCAGTGTTGTACCGGTTGTGATTATAACTTAGGAACTAACCCTAATTGGGTGGGCTATAGTTCAGCAATTTTTGGTACAGGAAATATTACTGTTAGCAATCAAACAATTTGCCTGTATGGTACTCTGCATATTAACAATGCCAACATTACTTTTACCGGCTGTACGTTCAATATGGGGGAACATGCAAGAATTGAAATAGATTATCAATATGCTACAACTTTAACTATTGATGGCACCACCATACAAGCCTGTCATGACAAGTGGGACTGGATTTCCGTGCCTGCGCCTTCATGCACACTAAATGTAGTAAATGGTTCATTAATCAAAGATGCTCATGATGCTATAATTGCTACTGGTGGAGGTGTTATTAATATTGTTGGAACTCTACTATCTCCTAATAATTTTACTAATAACGATGTTAGTATTTATATTCACGACTACAATCCTATCAACTATGTACAGTATCCTGCAGATATTACTTACAATTCGTTTTCAGATGTTGATATGAACAATATCGGCATTTTAATTGAGAATATTATTTATAGTAATGTTGTTATCCAATCGTCAAATACATTTACCCAGCTTGAAAAAGGCATAATGGTTTCGGAATGTACGGGTATTTCTATAAATCCCGATAATGAGTTTTATAATTGTAACTATGGAATTCATTTTCAAAATCAAACCCATAGCGGCGAACTTTTTGTAACATCATGCAAGTTTCAGGAATGTAGTACGGCAGGTATTTGGTGTTATGTTTTAAAATCGGTAGATATTGAGACATCCCAATTTTATGATATTAATAATAATGGAATTGATTTAACAGACTGTCAGGCTTTAACTATTAATGATAATGAATTTTTGGGTATAAGTAGGGTTTGCTCATTAAAATGATAACGACCTGAAAGTTATTAACATAACACATGTTTTTATTAACAATTTAATCCATAAGTGCATGGAAATATTATATTTGCTTTAAAAATACATGCACTATGATCACATATAATTCAAA
>JACREX010000084.1 GCA_016212695.1 Bacteroidia bacterium | reverse complement strand
TTTTACCCAGACGTTTTGCCTGCTTATCAAAAACCGATATGGAAGAAACATTATAATTCATTCAGCAATTCTTTAGCAGGTCTGGCTTTTAGTTTGCCTTGCTGAATCAATGTCAGTTCGGTAACGGCTTCTTTGAGTTCCCGTAAAATTTGTTCTTTCGTAGGTTCCTCATTCTCTAAATCTTCTAAAGCCTTGTATTGTTCTTTAAGTTTTTTCCAATCCGTCATCGGGATAAAAACCCCTGCGGCACTGCCTTTACCGTCTTGTATTACCTGAAGTCTCATCTTTATTTTTTTTCTCTTATTTTTTTATGTTTTTCCCTACGTGCATAACAAAAATATTCCGCAAAATCCAATGCAAATATAGTCAATAAGTATATTATCTCTGCAAAAATAAGAAATTCACAGAATATAAACAATAACATGACAGTATCATAAATCACCTTATCAGTGTAACAATCCCATTGATGGGCGCAGAACCATTATTAAGATTGATAATATAAATATACGAACCAGTGGCCGCATCATTGCCATTGTATGTTCCGTCCCATGGATCGTGGTAGCCCTCTGATGTAAAAACAAGCGTTCCCCACCTGCTGTAAATTTCAATTATCACTTTCGGGTAAAGATTGATATGTTTGATTTCCCATGTATCATTGTTTCCGTCTTTGTTTGGAGTATAAGCAGAAGGGATTTCAAGACAGGTAATCTCGCTATTATTTTTTACATCTATGCTCTTTACGTTTGTACAATGAAAAGGATCGGTGACTGTGACAGTATAGGTTCCACCAACCAGGTTGATACTGGTTTTTCCGGTATCGCCAGACGACCAGTTATAGGTATATGGAGGATTTCCTGCTGTTATTAAAACTAACGTTGCAGAACCATCGTTATTTCCGTCGCAGCTTGTGCTTGTAGATGTAATTGTAAAATCAGGCTGCAACAGTAAATTCACCGTGACACTGTCAGAATCCGTACACTGATGCGAATCTGTCACCGTAACATAATAGGTTGTGATAACATCCGGTGTAACCGTTAATGATGAATTTACCGAACCATTGCTCCATGAATATGTTAACGCGCCCTGTCCTGTGCTTGATGATGCGCTGACGGTAACCGTCGTGCCTTTGCAAATGGTTGTATCTTGTCCGGCATTTGCTACAGGTATTGAATTCACTGTTACAACTGACGATGAAGTTGCAGTATTGCTCCCGTCAGAAACAGTAACTGTGTAAGTTGTAGTAACTGTTGACGACACGGCAGGGTTAGAAACAGAAGATGAAAATCCCGGAGGATTTGACGACCATGAATACGAATAATTACCCGATCCGCCAGACGGCACAGCGCTTAATTGAACCGTATTTCCTGCACAAACAGTATTTGGAGTTGCAGATGAAGAAACAGAAAGAATACTTCCGGAAACAAATACCGTGACTGTGGATGTTCCCTGACAGCCTGTAACATTATCTGTAACGGTTAATATAAACACCACAGTATTGGATAAAGCAACTGTTGCCGGATTCTGTAAAGCGGCATTAACTAAAGAAGACGAAGGGCTCCAACTGTAGGTATAAGAACCCGATCCGCCGGCGGCTGATCCGCTTAATGTGGCGCTTGTTCCATAGGGGATGGTTGTATCTTGCCCGGCATTTGCCGCGGGAGCCGGATTTACAGCAATGCTTGCAGAACCGGTCATGGTTTGCTGGCAGCTTGTATTTGTTGCCTGTATGGTGTATGCGCCTGCCAATGTTTGCAAGGGCCATGTTAATAATGAACCTATTCCCGGAATAGGCGATCCAACAGGATTTCCATTAAGCAATAATTGATAATTTATACCGGTTTGAGAGTTGCTTAAAATAATTGGAAGCCCTGTATTTCCGGCACACATCACACCTCCGCCGGTTACATTATAGGCTGCAGGAAGGGGATTAACCGTTACAGTAACATTACCCGCTGTTCCATTGCAGGAATTAGCAGTTGGCGTTACTGTGTAAACAGCAGTTCCCGCAGTTGTACCTGAATTAATAAGGGTTTGAGCAATAGTTGTACCGCTTCCGGCTAAAGCCCCTGATACGCCGGCAGATTGAGCCACTGTCCAGGCAAAGGTAGCGCCTGATAAATTTGAATTCAATCCGATATTTGAAGTATCGCCACTGCAAATAGCCTGTGATGCAGGAGTAAAGGTTAATACAGGATTTGGCTTAATAATCACAGGTACAGAACAGCTTCCCTTGCATCCTTTGCTGTCGGTAACAGTGTAAGTTAAATTGTAACTACCGGCAGCGCCATAATTTACTGTAATATTTGGCAAGTTTAATGAACCTGAAACTATTGATGTATTGCCTGACCATAGATGAGTTGAATAAGTTGATGAACCACCGGAAGGCGTTGCTGTTATAGTACCGGAAATATCAGGACAAATTTTCAAAGTATCAGGAGTAATAGTGGCTGTAGGATTGGGATTAACATTTATTGGTAAAGAATTTGTTCCTATGCAGCCTTTATTATCAGTAACGGTTAATATTAAATTATAACTGCCGGTTGATGATGAATTAAAAACAGGATTTAAAATGGAGGTATTATTAATATAACCCGTGTTACCGGTCCAAAGTTGAGTATAGGGAGCGGTTCCTCCTGCAGCAGAACCTGTAATATTAAAATTAACCCCGACGCAAGCTTCAGCAGGAGCGGGATTTATAGTTACCGTAGGTTTTGGTCTAACAACCACCATTTTTACATCGTGATAAGGACAACCTGCATCATTATAAATATATGTCACATAGAAATTACCCGCGCCGGAAGTTGATGGGTCAAATAAACCTGCCGTAGTATCTGTTATGCCGATTCCTGTCCAGTAACCGCCAGAAGGTGTTCCTCCAAGTGCAAATGCAGCCTGGTTTTGGCAAACTGTATCATTTAAGCCTGCGTCAACATTAAAAAATTCTGTGATGCCAAAAGTAACTCCTGCTGAATAGTTTGGCAGAGCGCTGTTATAAAGTGTACAGTTTGCATATTTTGTCCAGTTTGCCTGAGTGCTGATACGTATAATCCACGCTTTTTGAGTTGTGGGAGTGATAGGTCCCGTATATTTAATAAAGTCGGAAGCGCCGCCTGTAGGACTCATGTTGAAACAATCCATGTTTGGAGGAAGGTTTGATTGTTGAGTAGTTCCGTCTGCCGCCCACGTAGTTTTGGTATTAAAGCCAAAAAGTATACTGCCTCCGAGATATGAAGCATTGTTATTAATGGTGTCAAGGTATCCTGACCATACGCCATTTTGCATAAAAAATAATTGATCTCCTCCTGAATTCATATTAAAAGAATTCCAACCGCCATTAATTGAATTAAAAGTCCAGTTGGTATCAGGATAAATAGATAAAAAACTTCCCGTTTTCCATGTAATCACAGTACCGGCTGAAATAGTTCCACCTGTACGCGTTGCGCGGTAGGTCCCTTCCGTATCGCCCCATAGTCCCGGGAAACTTCTTTCATAACCATTATCCGTTATGTCTAATGTCGTTCCGTTTGTAATATCTTTGAAGCAAACAAAACTTACAAAATCATCGCCTCCGGTTCCTCCACAGGAATTATTGTTTGCATTCAGCCCAACTACAGCAATATCACCGGTCATGAAGGATGTTTGTGCCATTATTATGAAATGACTACTAATTAATAGGATTATTATCAGATACAACTTCATAATATCTTATTCTCGTTAATAAATAAAGAAAACCTATATATTATACAAATTTACTAAAGATTTAAATACAGTTATCAATTATTGATTACAATTTTTTAAAACAGGATGGATTCTTTACCTTTGAAAATTGATTTTATAAACTTTTATTTTCTGAAAATGGACTCAGTGAGACAAAACAAAATATCGAGACTCCTGTTAAAAGAAACCGGTGAAATATTTCAGAGGGAGTCATTCAGGCTTTTTAACGGAGCTATGATCACGGTTACCGAAGTGAGGGCAAGCGCCGACCTTTCGGTTGCAAAAATATATCTCAGCTTATTCTCAACCATAAACAACCCGCAGGAACTGATTGATAAGGTGAATGAGAATAAAAGCAAAATCCGGTTCGAACTTGGAAAGCGGGTGAAAAACCAGTTGAGAAAAGTGCCTGAACTGATCTTTTATATTGATGATTCACTCGACAAAATGGAACGGATCGAAAAACTTTTAAAAGGAGAAGATCCAGATAAGAAGCAGTATAGATTTATAAAATAAACCGATACAAAAAGGCCTATTGTTATAAGCAGGATTTTATTACTTGTTTTCTTATTTAATCAGATTAAACCTATAGATTTTAATTCGAGGTATTTATTAATCGTATTTACAGTAAGGTTCTGCGGCTCTGTGAGAATGGCATGAATGCCGTTTTTATGGAGGGTTTTCACAATTTGTTTTTTCTCGTAAATAAGTTTTTCTGCAATCGTTTTTATGTAAATATCTTCCATTGTTGTAGTTTTATTTTTTAATGCTTTCTGTATCTCGGTATTCATAAAAAAAATTACAACTAAGAGGTGTTGTTCGGAGAGCATTCTTAAATATTTCATCTGGCGCTGCAACGAAAATCCGCTTTCAAAATTGGTGTAGAGCAGGAGCAGGCTTCTCTGGTTGATGTTGTGCTTAACGGATATGCAGAGCAGTTCGTAATTCGACTCGGCAAAATTCGTTTCCTGTTTATAAAGGAATTCAAGGATCTTCATCATCTGGCTGTATCTGCGGTCTGCGGTGAGAAATGTATTTATTTTATCGGTGAATGTTATGATCCCGGCTTTATCGTGTTTATAGAGCGCTATATTTGACAGGACAAGGCTTGCGTTTATAGAATAATCCAGCAAAGTCATTCCCTCGAAAGGCATTTTCATAACCCTGCCCATATCAATAATATTATAAACATGCTGCGATTTTTCTTCCTGGTACTGGTTCACCATGATCTCGCCTTTTCGTGCAGTGGCCTTCCAGTTGATGGTGCGGTAATCGTCGTCCGTATTGTATTTCCGGATTTGGTCGAATTCAGAATGCCTGCCTATGCTGCGTATTTTTTTTATGCCTGCTTCTGTGAGCCGGTTGGAGATTGCTAGCAGTTCGTATTTTTTCATCTGGAGGAAAGAGGGATACACGGGAACGATCGCATTACGGTCGAAGACATATCTTTTATTGAAAAACCGGATCATGCATGATGCATAAATATTCAGCCTGCCAAAATGATATTCACCTCGTTTTACAGGCCTTAATTTGTAATTGTATATTTTTTCTTCTCCCGGAAAAAGGGTTGCAGTAAATGAAAAATCCCGTTTCTGAAACTGATGCGGAATTTCATCAATGACCTCCGTTTGTATTTTAAACCCATAATTATTTTTTAAAGAAACCGTAATTTCATTTTCATCGCCGTTCGATAAGCGATCGGGCGCATGTCGCGATGCTGTAATCCCTTTAGGGGTACTGTAAATCAGAAGGAGGTCTGTAATTGAAAAAGCAAAAATTCCGATAGAGAAAAATTTACTGATTGTAAAAACGAAAGGGAAAAAATAACCCAGCACATACAAAAATACATTTGCTGCCAGGAGCAGGTAAAACCGCCGGTTGATATATAGCGCTCTGATGAATTGCAACGTTTCTAATTTAGAAAATGGTAACCTTTTTTATTTCAACACAAATAAATATTCGCCTCCAAAGTAGAAATATTTAATCATTTTCTATATATTTGGTGTGAAAATTTTTGTGCAAAACATAGCATTATAAAAATACCGATGACTCCAAAAAAATCTGCTAATGAACGAACATTTCAGGGTGAATTGCTCCGCATAATTTCAAAAATTATTTCGGAAGAAAAGGATATTCATTTTGAAAAAATCACCCAGGAAGAGAATATCGGAGCCGGTAAAAAACAACGGTTTGCCGATGGATTGCTTTACTCAAGCGCATTCAAAAGCCGCAGGGTCCTTTTTGAATTGAAAAATACGGGATGGGATGCTACGGACGAAGTATTAGTGAATGATGCCATGCTCAAAGCAATTGAAGCGGGCATAGAATATTATGTTTGCGGAACGCCTCGCCAATTAGTGATTTTTAAAGCATTTGAACCGAATACCACTGTTTATGAACGAAAGAAAAAAATCTATTCCATTTCAAATGTAAAGAAAGACGATGATGTTTTATTCCCGACTTACGAAAAAACCATTTATTCCGAACTCAAAAAATTTCTTAAAGATTTAAGCGACTTAATCAACGATTTCAGAGAGATTACCTGGGATAGCATTGATAAATTTTTTGTAAATAAATTATCATCATATATACTCGAAGCCTCTGCTGAAATGTTTGAGCCGATGTATGAAAAAATCAGCAAGGACAATAAATTCAAAAACCAATTAAAAGATTACCTGCGAAGCCAGGATATTTTTAATGTGAGCTTCAATTTCAATGCAGGCGACATTTATAAGATTTGCCAGCTTTCCAATTACCTGCTCTATTTAAAAATTATGTTTTATTCGTATTTGCAGAAAGAAGTTCCCTCTCTCCGCCTGAAACCTTTGCAAATACCCGAAGATAAAAAATTGTTGAATCAAACCCTGCGGTCGAGATTCGACGATGTGTTGCAGCACGATTTCGAGTTGATATTTTCTAAAAACATACTCGACGAATTTGAATTTGAGCCGCATTACATCCCTGTTTTAAAAAATAATGTGGAAGCAATCAGAAGGCTTGATTTTAATGATCTGAATGCAGATATTGTCGGCGCCATTTACAATATATTAATTGATAACCAGGAGCAGCACGACCGCGGGCAGCATTTTACCAACACCTGCGAAGTGGATATTGTGAATGCTTTCTGCATTAATAAAGACACAAAACTGATTTTAGACAGCGGATGCGGCGCAGGAACTTTTTTGGTGAGAGCCTATTATTTTTTGAAATATTACCATCCCGGATTAACGCACGAAGAACTGTTGGAAAAACTTTGGGGCATTGAGATTGCGCCGTTTCCGGTTTTTCTCTCCACGTTGAATCTCTCGTTGCTCAATATAAAAGCATTCGATAATTACCCTACAATCATTCAAAGCGATTTCTCTCACATCACGCCAAAATCAACCTATCACGGATATTTTCTGAACGAAAATAAAAGTTTTGAAGTGAAAAATATTGACGGCAAAATTTGTGATGTGAAAATCCCTTTGTTTGATGCCTGTGTAGGAAACCCGCCTTATATAAGGCAGGAACTTATTGAACATAAAGAAAAATGGAATGAACTTGCAGAATTGGAATTTGGAATAAAAAAGATTAACCAGCAAAGTGACCTGTATGTTTATTATCTCATGCACACTGCCGCATTTCTCAGGAATGGCGGACGATTCGGCTATGTTATTTCAAGTTCGTGGCTTGATGTTTCATTCGGCGCAGGGTTTCAGAAATTTCTGTTAGAACATTTCAAAATCATTGCCATTATTGACCATCAAAAGAAACGAAGTTTTGAAACCGCATTAATAAATACGGTTATCCTGATTCTCGAAAAATGCGATACTAAAAAAGAACGAGAAAATAACCCTGTGCGCTTTGTTAGAGTGTTCAATGATTATGAAAATATTATCGGAACAGGCAGCAATGGCGAGAGAGTTGAGAAAGTGAAAGCATTTGTTGAAACCATTGAAAAAACAAAGAAAATCACAAAGACAAAAGATTATAATATTTCCATTATCAAACAAAGCTCTCTCGAGAACGATTCTACATTTGAGGATAAATATGAAAACGGCCACTGGGGAGCCAAGTATTTGCGTTCGCCGGAAATTTTTGAAAAATTATTATCTGTTGGCAATGGAAAGTTTGTAAAACTCAGCGATGTTGTAGATGTTCAATATGGCATAAAAACAGGGGCAAACGATTTTTTCTATATCACAGACCACACGAAGCAGGCGCTGAATATGCCCGATGATGAATACCTGTTAACATTCGGGGTTGAAAAAGCAAAGCATAAAGGAATCTGGGAAAAGTGCGGATGGTTTTGGAGCGACATGAGCAACCATCATTACATGATTGAAAAATTTTACACAAAGCCTGTTTTAAAATCGCAAAAAGAAGCGGTTAACCTTGATGTTGACATAGGCAATCTTCAATTCAGGGTAATCATCTGTAATGAGAGCAGGAACAAACTCAGTAAATACAGAACCAAAATATTGCAATATATTGACGATGCCGAAAGCCCGCAGTATGAAATCCACAAACGCCCGAGTTGCTCCGGAAGGGCAGACTGGTACGACCTCACGGCTTCTGCCGTAACAGGCGATTTTATTTTTCCATCGAAAATCGGAGAACGTTTCAGGCTTATTGATAACCGTGAAAGTAAGGTTTACTGTGATAAAGTAAACTATGCAATAAATATAAAAGATGAATATACGGAATATGCCGATATTATTTTTTTGATATTAAACAGTACTGTTTTCAGGTATTTCGTTGATTTATTTTCACGGCAGATGGTTGTTAAAGTCAGCGATGTGGATGTGAATGTAGTGGAAAGAACATTAATTATTAATCCTGAATTATTAAAAAACAAAAAGAAAGAATTATCTAAAATTTTTCAATCGCTTAAGAGCAGGGAGCAGGGAACTATTTTTGAAGAAATCAAACAAGCCGATAAAAGAAAGTTAGATGAAATTATTTTTGAAATTTTGGGAATGAAATCTTCCGAAGTTGATGAATTATACAGGGAAGCATGCAAGTATGTTCAGGACAGAAAAGAGAAATCAGAGTCATTAAATACTTCCAAGACCAAGCAGAAACTCAGTTACGACGATGCCTTGAAACTCATACAAGACAGGTTCGGCGAGATTCACAAATACAAAGATTTAGTAAAAAATTTAAACTGCACACAATATAATATTCCCGAATGGAAAGCCAAATACCCGAAAGAAGGAGTTGGCGCAGAGAATTTGTTTGGAATTTATAATGTGTATTTTACAGAAGGCACCAGGCAAAAAAGCCTGAGTTTTGAAAATGTACAACAGCTTAAACTTTTTGAATTTTTGAATTTTACTTTAGACGTTAAAGGCGTTAAAATAGATATTCCCAGGGATGCGGCAGACTGCGACAGGATTTATAAAATACTGAAAAAAGACTTTGACAAAAACAGTTCCCAAATAAAGAGCCTCCTGAAACTAAATCGTAGCAAAGCAAATCATATCAGCATTTACAGAGACTTAGCGCTAAGCGTTTCTAATTTTTAACCTGACATTTTACATCCGTCGTCCGTCATCTGTCGTCCGTCATCAATCGTCCGTCATCCGTCATTTCATTACCTCGGAACTTCAATACTGTTCAGAATTTCTTTAATAATATCTTTTGGCGAAAGCCCTTCCATCTCTTTTTCGGGTGTCAGCAAAATTCTATGGATCATTACCGGGTAAACCACGGCCTGAATGTCTTCCGGAGTAACAAAATCTCTTCCCCTGATGGCTGAAAATGCTTTGGCTGCATTCATAATATTTATGGAAGCCCTGGGCGAGGCGCCGAGATACAACGAAGGATTGTTCCTTGTTTTCGAAACAATCTGTGCAATGTATTTTCTTAGGTTTTCTTCAATGAGTATTTGTTTAATTTTTTCCTGGAAATCCAGCAATTGTTCAATATTCAATACTGCTGAGACCTCGTCTGTTTCTTTTCTGCTCTGCCGTTCGTGGCTGCTTGCAATAATTTTTTCTTCCTCTTCCGGAGAAGGATATTTCACCTCTATTTTAAAAAGGAAACGGTCGAACTGCGCTTCGGGCAGGCGATATGTGCCTTCGTGTTCAAGCGGGTTTTGTGTTGCAAATACCAAATAGGGCTTTTTCATCGGATAGGTGATGCCGTCCACCGTGATCTGCCGTTCTTCCATCACCTCGAACAATGCGGATTGCGTTTTTGCAGGCGAACGGTTGATCTCATCAATCAGAACTATATTTGAAAACAACGGGCCTTTTTTAAATTCAAATTCTGTTTTTGCAGGATTGAATACCGATGTGCCAAGAATGTCGGAAGGCATCAGGTCAGGTGTAAACTGTATCCTTGAAAAATCGGCATGAATGGTTTTTGCAACTAATTTTGCCGTGAGCGTTTTTGCAATCCCGGGAACGCCTTCGACCAATACATGACCGTCTGCAAGGATTGCCGCAATGAACAATTCCACCATCTGCTGCTGGCCTACAATAACTTTTCCGATTTCGTCCCTGATACGATTCACGGCTTGTTTTAATTCTTCAAGCTCGATCCTGGGTTTAAAAATTTCTTCCATATATTTCTATTTAGCATGTTTATAAAATTCTTCCATCAGCGAATTGAACTGAATAAGTTCTTCATCCCTGACTTTTTCCTGTGATTTGAATTGTGTGATTTTATTGAAAAGATTCGCAATAATTTCATGATTAACTCCTGACTTTTCAGCCAGTTTTTCATAAAAAACCGTATCAAATAAAATCTCGGTTATATAATATTTTGTCCGGAGAAATTCGCAGAAATAATTAAATTTTTTTAATGCAAGGTCTTTATGATTTGCCTTGTTAAGATATAGCCTGCCGATGGTCTCTGCAAATTCAAGCGAGGTATTTAACGGAGGTTTTATCACAGGGATCACCCGCTGTTTCCTTTTGGCTTCAAAAACTAAATAAATCACCAAACCGATGATTAATACAATATAGGCTGCTTTTAATGCAGGCTGGCTCAGGATATAGCGGATCGGAGTGGACACCTGTAATTTGTTGGGTTTGTAATACTCATCCCATACCAAGGTATTTCCGCTGAGGTAAGATAATGCATTGAATGCATACTCACGGTTCCCGTAAAGCAAATTATAATTTGTGAAAACAAGAGGTAATGAATTGATATATATATTTCCTTTACCATACGGGATCCGGATAAAGTTCACGCGATTGTATTCATCCTTGCCCAAAACATAAGTCGTTGCCGTATCAAATGATGAAAAAAAATTGTTGACAAACGATTTATTGATGGCATAACTTTTCCATGTTTTTAGTTTCGGGTTGGTGAAGTACATTTTTATATGATCGTTTTTTTCGAATGATGGAATCATTGATCCCCATTGATATTCCTGTTTCAGATGCAGTGTGTCGAGAAAGTTTTTTTCAAAGAGCGTAGCAGAAATAAATGCATTATTGCCTTGTTTTATCAATGATAGTAAGGTTTCCAGTTCAAGATTGTCAGGATCGAATGTGTAGGTTAAAAATAAAAGATTGGCAGTATCCGATAGCGGTTTTTGTTTTTGGAACAGGTATAATCCCTGATGATTTTCAGTGATTTTTTTATTCTGAAATGATGATTCAATGAGTTTTCGCAATACATAACCACCATAAGGGATTTTATCATTTTTGCTGAAACTCAGATTCCAGTTTACAGGTTTGGGACGGTTATGTTCAACAACGATAAGAATTCCGAAAAGGACAACAAGTAATATGATATGTTTTTTTTTCAAAGATCCTGTGCATTTAAGACTATGCTGAAAATGGATAATAAAACCAGGGATGCTGTAAATTGTATTTTCATAACCTTTGATCTTAATTGAAAAATAATTGTAAATATAATAAAGGATTCAGAAGTTGTTTTCTTTTCATGTTATTTTGCAGCATATCGGAGATCATCTCATGGAAACGCTTATTTTTATTGGCTTTCCGGATAAGAAAATTGAACAGGAATTCATACCTGAAAAATTTGCTCATCCGGTAGTGGATTTTAAATTCTGCCCACAGTCTTTTATAAATTGTTTCGTCATATGATTTTATATAGGTTTCTGAAAAATTATTTTCTGCAAAGCAGCGTTCGATAAATTTGGCTGCCATTTCGCCGCTTAACAAAGCATTCCCGATTCCTTCGCCGGAAAACGGGTCAACCAGCGATGCTGCATCTCCGGCAAGGATAAAACGTTCGCCGGATAATTTTTGTTTTTTTGTTCCTAAGGGCAGGCTGTGTGTATGAATTTTTCCTTCAGAACTTGCATTTTTAAATCTGAGAGAAAGGGTAGGATGTTCGCTGATCAGGCGGAGCATGAATTCACTCAGTTTAATTTTTTTCTTTTCAAGAAGTTTGGCAGGGCCTCCGATACCAACGTTATAAAGATCATCTCCCAACGGAAATATCCATAGATATCCCGGAAGAATATTTTTGATAAAATGAAGTTCCGCAAGATTTTTTGAATCGAACCCGGTTACATTTTTATAATATGCACGGACTGCAGTTGAAAAAATATTTTTGTTTATAGTGAAACCGCAAAGTTTTCGTGAGATCAAAGAATTCGCTCCATCGGCTGCCACTAATAGTTTTGACTCAAATGAATTAGTTTCACTTATAACTGTAACTTTATCAGAATGGATTTCAACATCCGTAACATTGCAATGAATAAATATAATATTTTTATACCGCAACAGTTGTTCAAACATGAAATTATCAAAGTCCGTACGCCTGCATATATAACCGTTTGCAATATTTTCATTTCCTTTTCTTGACGGAAGGATGAGATCATAATAAGAATTGTCCGGTGCAAACAGCCGGATACCCTGCGCTACAATTTTTTTTTGAAATTTTATAAAATCGGAAGGTATTGGATCCGGCATTCTCAGGATTGTGTTAACAGCCCGGTCGCTGAGCGCGCCTCCGCAAATTTTATCTTTTGGAAAAAGAGCTTTATCAAGAATGGCAATATTCAACCCCGAATGTGCAAGGTTGATGGCGCAACTGCATCCTGCAGGCCCGGCTCCGACAATTATTATATCGAATTTATTTGTTTCCAAAAGTTGTATGCCTGTAAAGATAATAAAAACACAACAATACTGCTTTTTGATATTTATCTGAAATGAAATATATTTGAAAAAAATAACCATGGGGCTTCGCGTTAAAATATATTTCCTGTTTGTATTTTTTCTCTTATTATTTACAAACGGACAATCACAGGATTCACTGCCAAAACCTATAGTTTTTGGATTTAACGGACATTATGGTTTTATTATTCCTCATTCCGGCGCTATTAAAAATATCTCAGGAACAAATCCGTTTGGAATTGAATTTTCAATCGCCGGAATGAATCACCGCGAAAAAGACTGGCAGCAATGCAACTGTTATTCTTCGGCAGGTATTTCTTTGAGTTATATTGATTTTGCCAATCCTGATAAATTAGGAAAAGTTGCTACGGTTAGTGTTTATGTTGAACCGGTTTTGAGATATAATAAAAAATTATTTTTTACAATACGGCTTGGAACCGGGGTATCTTATATTACCAAAGTATATGACAAAGAATCGAATCCGGAAAATCTCTTTTTCAGTTCGCCGGTGAGTTTTCCGCTTTATGTTCATTTTTATTCTAAATTAAATCTGAATAAAAATTTTAATATTCATGCCGGCGCCTGTTATAATCATATTTCAAACGGAGGCGTCAAACAACCGAATAAAGGTATGAATTTCCCTACCCTCATGCTGGGTATAGAATATACGCTGCGGCCTGTAATACTCATACCCAGGAAAAAACAAACTGATTCTTTATCGTATAAACTCAAATACGATTTCAGGGCATTCACCTCCGTAAAAGTTTATGAAAAAACAGACAAATATGATGAAAAGCCTTGTTTGATTTTTGGCTTATCAACACGCGTAATAAAGCCGGTCAGCAGTTTCAATTCTTTGAGTCTTGGCGCCGAATATGTCTGGGACGGTTATATAAAAGAAAGAATCAACCGGGATAGCCTGAATAAAGACAATCAACGTTTATCGCTTACACTGGGAAATGATGTGAATGTCGGGAGGTTTGTCTTCACCATTCAACTCGGAGCTTATGCGTATGCGCCCTATCCGGGAATGGATCCGGTTTATCAAAAATATGACCTGACTTATAAAATAACAAAACATATATTTTGCGGTGTCTATCTGAAGGCACACCGCCATGTTGCAGAATTGATGGGCGTATCCCTGGGATTTATACCTTGAAATTGAACATTATTTTTTTAAATTGCATATAATCAAAAAATTTCATTTAAGTTTGTGTATGTATAGATTATTGTAACTATTCACCCCCCAAAGATATTAACAAATTAACAGATGACCAACCTCTCCAAGGCAGGTCAATACCATTTTTTGTGAATATTATACCTTAAAAAAAAGATGTAGATAAAATTATAATTGCAAAATTTGCAACATG
>JACREX010000085.1 GCA_016212695.1 Bacteroidia bacterium | reverse complement strand
GAACTTTACAATTTTCTCAAATGTGAACAGCCTGACTTTCTGTAGTATTTTTTTTTGACGGTTGTCAATTGTTAATAAAATCAGGGGTTATCAACAGAAAATTGTCGGTATTGGGGAGATTGGGCTGCAATGTGGGTTAAACCTGAGAGGTTTTTTCTTTTCTACATACAATCAATATACATCTTATTACACATTGATACATCTGTTTTTTTATATAAGTGAATATGCTTTGCATTGGTATGTCAAATGGGTTAATAAATATTTTCACCTAAATGTTTTGCAATCATCTTATTTTTCCGCACTTTCGATTTTTAATAATGGTCTAAAATTAAATTATAACAGTTTGATAGTACACTGATTTTACTGATGCAACTGATTACCCCTGATTTAATCACTTAAAATCAGTATAATCAGTTTTATCAATGTACCATGTTTATTATTAATCAATCCTTAATAACCCCGAAAACTATGAACAGAAAAGTTTTAAACATTGCAATTGCTGTATTGGCAGCCATCCTGATTGTTGTAGTAATTATTATTAAAAAAGGAAAAAGCGAGAGGGGACGGATCAATCCGGAATTCAGTAAATATATTGACGCATACAGTTCCGGCGTACTTTCAAAAAAAGCGACCATCAAAGTCCGGCTCACCGATAAAGTGGTGGAGCAGGTAAATAAAACCGAAGAAACCATAAAAGATGTTTTTAAATTTGAACCCTCTGTCAGCGGAACAGCCATCTGGGCAGACGCGAATACCATAGAATTCAAACCTGAAAAAGACCTCATCTCCGATAAAACTTATAATGTGGAATTCAATCTGGAAAAACTTATTGATGTGCCTTCGGAATTCGAAGAGTTTGAGTTTAATTTTAAAGTAGTGAAACAAAACTTTGAAGTAACTATTGATGAAATAAAAACCACAGATAAAAAAACGTTCAAATTAGAAAAAATTCTTGGCAATGTCCAGACCTCAGATATTGACGACTTAAAAAATATTTCTAAAATTTTAGATGCCTCGCAGGAAGGGAAATCACTCAAAGTAAAATGGACAGCCGGCCCGGACGGTTTATTCTGGCAATTTGAAATTGACAGTGTTGTCCGCAGTGATAAATCTTCGAAAGCGCTTATAAAATGGCATGGTGAAGCCATTGGCGTTGAAAAAACGGGCGACACTATAATGGAAATCCCGTCTCTTGGCGAGTTCAAATATATGTTCAACAAAGTGATTCAATCGCCTGAACAGTACCTGCAGCTCCAGTTTTCTGACCCATTAATGGTAAACCAGGTGCTTAACGGGTTAATTACAATTAAAGATATTTACGGGATGAACTTTGTTGTGGAAGACAATACAATCAGGGTATATCCACCGAAGCACCTTGCAGGGAATTATCCTGTGACCATCGAAGAAGGCATCAGCAATGTGAATGGGAAAAAATTGAAAAAAACCGAAAAATTCAATGTGTTCTTTGAAGATGTAAAACCGGCCGTACGTTTTTGCGACAAAGGCGTGATATTGCCTGAATCCGATAAAGGCCTGATCGTACCCTTCGAAGCAGTCAACTTAAAAGCGGTTGATGTTAAAATCACAAAAATCTATGAAAACAATATTACTCAATTCCTGCAAAGCAATGACTATAGCGGGTATTATGAATTAAAAAGGGTTGCCAAAGCCATCGTTAAAAAAACAATCCGGCTCGATCAGTCTAATGTTGTGAACTTAGGTAAATGGACCCGTTTCACTCTTGACCTGAACAAAATGATAAAAGCGGATCCCGGCGCTATGTACAGAATTTCCATTGGATTCCGGAAACAGTATTCTCTATATAGCTGCAATGGCGATACTACAACCAGTAAGACATCAACCGACCTTGAGCAGACTTATGAAGGAGGCGAGGGCGAAGGCGAAGGCTATGGCGGAGAATATTTTAATCCCGAATATTATGGGGAAGATTATTACTGGGATAATTTTGGCGAAGGTTATTACGGATATTACTATGGTCACTGGGAAGACAGGGATAATCCCTGCAAAGATGCCTATTACGGAGGAAACAGGATCGTTTCAAAAAACATTCTTGCATCTAACCTGGGCCTTATTTCAAAGAGAGCCAACGACGGATCCATTAAAATATTCGTTACCGATATAAGGACTACTAAACCGCTTAGCAATGTTACAGTCGAGATACTCGATTTCCAGAAACAGGTATTGGCAACCGGCACCACAAACAGCGATGGTTTAGCCGATTTTGCAAACATCAAAGAGGCTTACTTCTTGGTTGCAAAACTTGATAAGCAAAAAGGATATCTTAAACTCAACGACGGCGCATCCCTTTCTTTAAGTAGGTTTGATGTGTCAGGGGTTTCCGTTAACAAAGGGATGAAGGGCTTTATATATGGGGAGCGCGGCGTATGGCGCCCGGGCGATTCATTATTCCTTACCTTTATTCTTGAAGAAAATGCTGAAAAATTACCTGATAATCATCCCGTGGTTTTTGAACTGAAAAATCCGCAATACCAGCTTGTAAAACGAATTGTCGATCATAAAAATCCTACCGGTTTTTACACATTCAAAGCTTGCACATCGCCCGATGCACCTACAGGAAACTGGGAAGCAAAGGTTACCATTGGAGGCGTGAATTTCACCAAATCTTTAAAAATAGAAAACATCAAACCGAACCGTCTTAAGATTAATCTTGATTTTGGCAGGGAATTTCTTGCAAAAAATATTAATGCCACAGCTAAGATCAATGCAAAATGGCTTCACGGGGCCCCTGCACGGAATATGCAGACTACCGTTAATGTTATTTTAAGCCCGGTAAGAACATACTTTGAAAAATTCAAAAATTATGAATTCGATGATCCGTCCAAAAAATTCTTTACAGAATCTACCACGATCTTTGATGGCGAAACCGATGAAGAGGGAAATGCATCCTTTGTTCCTAAGATCAATGTGGATGAATCAGCGCCCGGCAAACTCAATGCAAACTTTATAACCAAAGTATTCGAAAACGGCGGTAATTTCAGCATAGACCAGTTCTCTCTCCCCTACTATGCCTATAAATCATTCGTCGGTATGAAAACGCCCAAAGGCGAGAAATCCATGGGCATGCTTTTCACAGATACTACTCATGTTATCGAAATAATTACGGTTGATGAAAAAGGAAATGTGGTTGGAGAAAATCATAACGTTGAAATGGAGTTTTACCATATGGAGTGGCGCTGGTGGTGGGACAGATCGGATGATGAACTCACAAATTATACCGGGCGTTCCTACATAAAACCTCTGAAAAAAGAAAAGATCAAAACATCGGGTGGAAAAGCCGCATGGAGCGTAAGAATAAATTATCCCGACTGGGGCAGGTATCTTGTCAGGGCGCACGACCTTACCAGCGGACATTCTTCGGCAACCATCATGTACCTTGACTGGCCGGGATGGATAAAACGCGAACAGAAAGATCATGCCGGAGGCGCAACCATGCTTTCGTTTACAACGGATAAAGAAAAATACAAAATCGGCGAAAAAGTGAACCTTACCATTCCTACCGGCAAAGGAGGAAGAGCCTTAGTGAGCATTGAAAGCGGAACCAAAGTGGTTGAAACCTATTGGGTGGAAACAGAACAGGGCCAGACACAATTTTCATTTACCGCCAACGAAAAAATGGCTCCTAATGTATATATCAATGTAACCTTGCTGCAACCCCATGCGCAATGTTTAAACGACCTGCCTGTGCGTATGTATGGCATCATGCCGATTACCGTGGAAAATCCGGAAACACACTTAGAGCCTGTGCTCAATATGGCTGATGAGCTCAGGGCTGAAGCGCCGGCTACCATCAAAGTAAAAGAAAAAACCGGAAAAGCCATGACCTACACGCTTGCCATAGTTGACGATGGATTGCTTGATCTTACTCATTTCAAGACGCCTGACCCATGGAATAATTTCTATGCAAAAGAAGCGCTCGGAGTTCTTACCTGGGATATTTTCGACTGGGTGATCGGAGCTTACGGCGGAGAACTGGAACGGTTGCTCAGCATCGGAGGCGACGGCTCTGAAGCCGGTGGAAAAGGCAAAAAGGCGAACCGGTTCAAGCCGATGGTGAGATTTATCGGCCCCATTGAACTGAAAAGCGGATTGGAAAATACGCATATCATACAGATGCCGCAATATATAGGTTCCGTGCGTACTATGGTTATTGCTGGTAAAGAGAAAGCATATGGCTTTGCTGAAAAAACGACTCCTGTAACAAAACCCTTAATGCTGCTGGGAACCTTGCCAAGAGTGCTTGGGCCGGGTGAAACCGTGAAACTTCCCGTTACTGTTTTTGCCATGAAAGACGATATCAAAGATGTTACCGTTACAGTAACTGTCAATAATTTGCTTACCCTGCAGGGAGGCAAAACGAAATCCTTAAAATTCCTGAAAAAAGGAGACCAGAATATAGACTTTGATTTAAAAGTAAATCCCGGATTGGGCATTGCGAAAGTGAAGATTGAAGCGGTTTCGGGAAATGAAAAAGCTGCGTATGACATTGAACTGGATGTCCGCAACCCGAATCCAAAAGTTACGGATGTGATGGCCAAAGTGCTTGAAGCAGGCGAAACATGGGACACTGATTTCAAGCCTGTAGGTATTCAGGGCACGAATAAAGGCACACTGGAAGTATCGTCCATCCCGCCGGTAAACATGGGCGAACGCCTTAAATTTTTGATTGCATATCCGCACGGATGTGTTGAGCAGACCACTTCGGCTGTTTTCCCGCAGCTCTACCTTTCAGATGTTATGGAATTATCAAAAGATAAAAAAGAAGATATTTCAAGAAACATCAAAGCAGGCATTCAGCGCCTGTCGAAATTCCAGATGGAGAACGGAGGCTTGGCATACTGGCAGGGAGGAAATGATGTGTGTGAATGGGGAACTAATTATGCCGGCCATTTCCTTATCGAAGCGGAAAAGAAAGGATATATTGTTCCTTCCGAACTTTTGAAAAAATGGGTTTCCTATCAAACCACAAAGGCAAGGAACTGGACCGATGACGGGAATCATTCGCAACTCATACAGGCTTACAGATTATATACGCTTGCCCTTGCAGAAAAACCAGAGATCGGAGCTATGAACCGGCTAAGGGAAAAATCAAAATTATCCGACGACACAAAATGGAGGCTTGCCGCTGCTTACCAACTCACAGGTAAAAATAAAATAGCACTCGAATTAGTTTACAATCTTAATACCAATGTACAGAAATATTGCGAAATGGATTATACCTTCGGCTCTGATGTGCGTGATAAAGCGATGATACTTGAAACGCTCAGCCTGCTCGATATGCGTAAAAAAGCCTTCGACCTGCTGAAAGAAATTTCTGATGAACTCAGCAAAAATACATGGATGAGCACACAGACCACCGCCTACTCGCTGATAGCAGTTTCAAAATTCGTAAGCAAAAATATGACTTCGCAACAGTTGTCTTTCTCGTATAAATTCAATGGCGGAAATATTGAATCAAAAACATCGAGAAACAGCGTTTACCAGGTGGATGTTCCCATAAAAACAACGGCTAACAGTAAGCTTAATGTTAAAAACACATCCAAAGGCATCATGTATGCACGGCTGATTCTTGAAGGTATTCCTGAAGTCGGCGAGACTACAGATTCTGAAAACGACCTTCGAATGACCATTATTTATAAAACCCTCGAAGGCGTTCCGGTTAATATTGACAAAATGCCTATGGGTAAAGATTTCATGGCAGAAGTTACTATTCAGCATCCCGGAATAAAACGGGAATACAAACAACTTGCATTGACGCAGATATTCCCATCAGGCTGGGAGATCATTAATTCCCGTATGCTGGATGCAGGAAGCGCGATGGACGTTAGCGTACCGACCTACCAGGATATCAAAGACGATAGGGTATATACTTATTTTGATCTGTGGAAAGGGCGCAGCAAAACATTCAGGATCATGCTGAATGCAAGCTATTGCGGCAGATATTACCTGCCAACAGTGTATGCTGAAGCCATGTATGACAACACAATCAATTCACGCAAACACGGAAGATGGGTTGAAGTGGTGAAAGAATGACAGGATATATCGTTGTTCTTTCATCCATGGATTTACCTTAAATACCAAAAAACTTCAAGTTCCAAGTCCCGAATTCCAAGTTTGTGGCTTGTCCGCGTTAGTGTAAATATTCGGAGATACGGCATCGCTTTTCTATTTGTAAACAATCTTCATCGGTAATTACAGTAATGTTATTCCCATTGTAAATTACAATAACGAAAAGAGTATCGCAAAAATTAGGTAAAATACTTGAGAATAAAAGAACAATTTATCCGACGATAGTAGAAATGCTGATTCTTTATATTCTTTTTAAAAGGATATTTGTAAAATATTAAACAGAATAAATTTATGCATATTCCTGAAACATCAGTTCCCGTAAAAATCCTTCTTATTGAAGATAATCCTCTTGATGCGCGCATTATCATTGAATATATAAAAGAATGCTGCGCATCTGATTTTGATATTCAAACAGCCGACCGGTTATCTGCTGCATTAACCTGCCTTTCGATAAACGCCGTTGATGTTATACTGCTCAATTTGTCGTTGTCCGACAACCGGGGCTTAGACACTTTTATCACGCTGAACAAACAATTTTCGGATATTCCGGTAATAATTCTTTCAGGTTTGGATGATAATGAAACAGGCATAAAAGCGATACAACTGGGTGCGCAGGATTATCTTGTTAAAAGGAAATTTGATAGTGAACTATTGACAAAGACCATTCGTTATGCTATTGAACGCAAGCAGGCGGAAGAAGCGATAATAGAATCGGAAAAAAAATTCAAATCCATATCAAACGCAGCGCAGGATGCCATTATAATGCTCGATCATGAAGGGAAAATCAGTTTTTGGAACCATGCTGCGACAGAAATTTTCGGTTATACTCCTGAAGAAATCATTACTAAAAATCTTGAAATTTTAATGGGTAAAGAAGATTACTTAAAATATTTAGCGGCATTCCCCGAATTCCAGAAAACGGGAAAAGGCGCAGTTGTTGGTAAAATGGTTAAATTGGCGGGCCTGCATAAAAACGGCTCTGAGATAATTATTGAACTGTCCCTTTCTGCAATTAATATAAAAGGGAAATGGCATGCAGCAGGAATTGCCAGAGATATTACCAAAAGAAAACTTCTTGAAAACAAAATTTCGGAAAACTACCAGATTCAGGAAGTCGTAAATTCAATATTGAAATTTGCCGTTGAAGATATTTCCTTAGATGAACTGGCGAAATATGCTTTTGAAAAAGCGATGGGAATCAAGTGTTTTAACTTTGATAAAAAAGGTTGCATTTTTCTTGCGTCAGACGAGCCGGATTCTTTTATTATGAAATATCAAACCGGGATCGGCGATAATATTCTTGAAGCATGCAAAAAAATCAATACCGGAAAATGCCATTGCGGAAAGGCCGCCCTGTTGAAAAAAGTAATTTTTTCTCCGGCTGTAGATCATGCTCACGAGGTGCATTACCCCGGAATGCTTGACCACGGGCATTATTGCGTACCCATACTTTTTACAGGTAAGGTGCTTGGAATTATAAATGTTTACCTGAAGTCCGGTCATAAATATAGCCGAAGAGAAGTTAATTTTCTTCAAAATATGTCCAATACCCTTGCCGGAGTTATTGTCAGAAAAAACAATGAAGCAGAATTAATAAATACCATGGAAAATCTTGAAAAAATGGTGAAAGCAAGGACATCTGAACTGGAGAAAAAAAATAATGAATTACAATCAGAAATTAACGAACGTGCAAAAGTTGAATCGGATCTTGTACAAAGCGAAACCAAATACCGGACACTGATTGAACAGGCAGTGGACGCTATTTTTATCAGCGATCCCCGGGGCAATATAATTGATGTAAATAATGCATCTATTTTTCTAACCGGTTATACACAGAAGGAACTTCTGCGATTGAATATGAAAGACCTGTTCGGCGATGAAACTTTAAAAGCCGCCCCCCTGCGTTATGACCTGCTTGATAAAAGTGAAATAGTTATAACTGAACGGATGCTCACGCAAAAAAGTGGAACACTTGTGCCCATTGAAATGAAAACACGAAAAATGCCGGATAGAACTTACCAGTCATTTTTACGGGATATGACAGAGCATAAAAGAATGGGAGAAAGTATTAAAGAAGCGCTGCAAAAGGAAAAAGAGTTGAGCCTGCTTAAATCGCGGTTTATTTCAGTGATTTCGCATGAATTCAGGACCCCGCTGGCAGGAATCTTCGGAAGCGTGCAGCTCTTAGAAAGGCATGGGAACAAATGGAATGACGAAAAAAGACAGGAATATTACAAACGCATTTATTCTTCCATCCAGTACACCAATGTGCTGCTCGATGATGTATCCATAATCGGGAAAGACGAAAACGGCCGTTTGTCTGTAACTATTCGTGCTGTGAATGTGAAAAAGTTATGCAACCAGGTTATATGCGATTTAAAAGCCATATACGGAGAACTTACAGCCATAGAAATTGAAAATAATTTTAAAACGGCAGAAATAAATACGGACGAAGGCATGCTGCGGCATATATTGAATAATATCATCTCGAACGGGATAAAGTATTCTGATAAAAAACCGGTTGATCTGATTATTGAAGGAAACAGCGAAAAAGGCATAATATTCACGGTTAGCGACAGGGGTATAGGAATACCTGCCGAAGACATGAAGCATATTTTTGAACCCTTTAACAGGGCATCAAATGTAGAAACCATAAAAGGCACCGGAATAGGGCTGGCCATTGTGAAGCGGTGCGTGGATTTGTTGCAGGGCGCAATCGAAATTGAAAGCGCGGAAGGAAAAGGAACCACGGTTAAAGTGGTATTGCCGATTTCTCCAAAGTAGAAAAATATTATTATTATAGGTAAAAAGCATATTTTATAAATCAGTTATACTGCAATTACGTAATTTACTCTTGAGTTGGCCTTTCCTGCGTTTTATCTTTACAGTAAATTTATGCGCCATGAAAAAGAAAGTTATGTTATTATTTATTGCGGGACTGTTAACCATCCTGTTATTCTGCCTGTGGGAAATGGGAAACAGCGTAAAAGATGCTTTTACCTGTAACTACAGCGATGCTGTGCGCTATGAATCCATGAAACAGATGGCTTGTTCAAATAATGAATAAGTAAAAGTGCAATATTGCTTTTTCATATAAATCAGTAAAAAACCTAAGATTTATAAGCAAATATTTGATAGCTTTGTAATATTAAAAAAAACTCATGAAAAAAGTTCTTGTTATTGAAGACGATCCGATTCTCCGCGATAATACAGTGGAATTTTTAAAAGAAGAGGGTTTTGAAACCTTTGCCGCCAAAGATGGCGCTGAGGGTGTACAAATGGCTTTAGAAATAATTCCCGACATTATCCTTTGCGATATTTCAATGCCAAAAATGGACGGATACGAAGTATTTAAAACACTGCAATCCATTCCGTCAACTTCAGCGGTTCCGTTTATTTTTCTTACAGCCAAAATTCAAAGAGACGATATCCGGTTAGGGATGCAATTGGGGGTGGACGATTATATAACCAAGCCCTATTCTTACGACGATCTTTTAACTTCCATACAGGTACGCCTCGAAAAAACTGACCGTATCACCCGTTCATTTGATAACAAATTTATGTCGCTTATTGAAAATCCATTGCTCGGGGTGTTCATCCTGCAGGGCGAAAAATTTACTTATGTTAATTCACGCTTTGTTAAAATTCTTGAATTCGGTTCTGATAAGGATGTTTACAGCAAAGGTATTAACGACATTGTTGACGAGGAATTTAAAAGCAAGTTTTATGAGAAAATACAACTCTGCCAGAAAGGCGTTTATTCTTCGCATTATTTCAGAGCCCGTTTAAAAACATCGTCAGCGCAACTTATAAAAGTCGCCGTTTTCACATCCTCTGCAAAACTAAAAGGCGTTAACAGCATCATAGGTTATGTTTTAAAAGAATCAGGCAACCTGAACATGGAACAGATCGATGAATGCGGTTCTATAACCGAACAGATAACAGAAGCTATCCATTATTTCACAAAGCAGCAAAATGTGAAACCCGAAGAACTGATAAAAATCGTGAAAGCGAATAGCTCTGTAAGCCCGATGCAAAATCCCGACAACCTCAGCAAAAGAGAAATAGAAATTATCCATTTGATGTCGCTTGGTTTAGCCAATAAAGAAATTGCCGATAAGTTATTTGTAAGCCAGCGAACCATTGATAGCCATAAGGCAAATATCCTGATAAAGACAGGGGCAAAACACACTGCCGCGCTTATGATATATGCCATGAAAAATAATATCCTTGAAAATTTATAAAGGGTATTCTCCCTGACGCGGATAAGCCGGGATCAAAAAGAATAATGAATTACTGTTCGATTGCTCACGTCGAAGTCCCGTTTGCAATATAATTTACTGTCCTGCATTTTTATTTTTCGCTTTTTTAATTTCCATAAGAATTTCTTCCGGTAAGAAATAGAATTTCCTGATTTTATTTTTGTATTCTTCTGTTGTTTTTGGGTTTTTCAAAGAACGTTCCCTGAATTCAAATATACTGAATCCAAGCCCGTGCCTGATAGTTTCAATATCAGCCGCATGTTCAACATTCCTGATATATTTTTTTGAAAGCATATATTTTATACCCATCCACAATATATTGAATGAGTTTTTTTTATTGTAATATACTATATGCCCCAACTCATGGCCAATAATGCCGACTAATGCATTAAACGATAAATCCCTGATATCAGTTCCTTTCTTTTTGCCCTGGTTATTATTGATTTCAATAATATAGGTTCTTTTTTCTTTGCGCTTTACTAACGAAAGCCTTGTAGGGCTCACCATCATGGTTGCATTGGTTCTGAATTTTTTATATCTGAATTCTATTTTAAAGTTTGAAAATTCACGAAAGAAAGAAAGCGCTGTCAGGCATTCCAGTTCTATTTCCAGGGGTATGGTTTTATTTCTGCCAAACTGCGATTGCATCTCTTCTTTTTTCTTTTCATAAATATCCCGTTTGAGATAATGAACAAAAATCGAATCCTGCGCTGTTGCAGAATAGAATACGGTAAAGGCAAGTATTGTGAGGAAAAATTTTAACATCTTGTATTCTTTGAAAGGTCTATGTTTTTGAATCCCACTCTATCGCTTCCATAACAAAAAACTTCTGTGCAAGTTCAACGATACGGTTTTCGTCAATATCAACCATGCAGCGAAAATGATTTTTGGGGCATTCTTTGAAACCTATTTTGGTACATGGCCTGCATTTTAAATTTTTCACCTCAACGATTTCCGAATCCCTGTCCGATTTATACGGGTACATTCCAAATGCAGGAATGGTATTGCCCCAAATTGAAATTATTTTTTTCCTGAAAGCGGCGGCTGTATGCATTAACCCGGTATCGTGGGTGATCACGGTTTTTGCCTGTTTTACAAGCGATGCAGATTGGTTCAGGTTAAACTTCCCGCATGCATTTATAATAGTATCGAGTTTGATGTTTGACACCTCGACTTTGCTCGGTGCAAGTGTTTGATGTTCATTTTTTTCTTTAAACTTTATACTTTCAACTTTTTTCTTTATGGCTTCTCCTTTTTCCATATCTTCTTTTCCACCCAGCATAATAACAGGCAATCCGGTCTTATGGCAGATCGAAGCGATTTTTTCTGCAGGAAGTTGTTTTGTGAAATGCTTCGCCCCTATTACAAAAGCGATATAACCACGGGTAAACGGATCTCCGAATTCATATTTAATATCTACGCCGTCTTTTGCTGGAATAAAATAATCAAGACCCTGTCCGTCGTTGTGAACATCAAATGGTGCAACTGTTTCAATATAGCGGTCCACAATATGTTTATCAGGCAGGCGGTTTATCCTGAAATTTACTAATAGCCATTTCTCTATATTCAGTTTGCGGAATTTAAAAGCTCCCAGTTTCAGATTAGAAACAACGCGTGCGCTCCTGATGTTATGGTGCAGGTCTATCACATAATCAAAACACTCGTTCTCCAATTCCTCAAGGGTCTCGTTGAAATTTTTTTTAAGCGTATGGATTTTATCAATGTATGGATTTGAAGCAAGTATCTCGGCAAACTGAGGTTTTGTGAGATAATGCACAATGGCTCCTTCTACCTGTGTTTTCAGGCATCGTACTACAGGAGTTGTAAGCACAATATCCCCGATGGAACTGAAACGGATGATTAAAAATTTAGCCGATTGATCCAATTTAAAATTGATTTATAAATATAACTCGTCAGCCGTAATGCGGATATATTTGTTCACGGCAAAATAAGTGGAAACACCTGTAATCAGTATTCCGAAAACAACAACAAGGAAGAACAGGATACCAATTATTTTTTCATCCACAATGCTGCCGATGTCTTTTAATTCATGGTTTGCAAGAAAAATAAAACAGGTAAGCATGACGATGGCAAGAAGCGCTCCGAGCAATCCCTGCACCGTGCTTCTGAAAATAAACGGTCGCCGGATGAAAGAACTGGTGGCTCCCACAAGCCGCATGGTATTAATTATAAACCGTTTTGAATACACAACAAGGCGGATCGTATTATTGATAAGCGTAAAGGAAATGATAAACAGCATCGCGCTGAAAAGTAAGATGATCACACTGATTTTTTTTACATTTTCATTAAGCATGTATAGTAGATTCTTCTGGTAAAATACTTCTTTCACCTGCGGATATTGCTGGAAATTTTTCTCAATGGTCTTTAAACTGTCCGGGTTGGCATATTCGGCATACAGGTGAACATTTATTGACGCTAGAAGCGGGTTGAACCCCAGAAATTTTATAAAGTCTTCATCAAGTTCTGCCTGCAGTTCGGAAGCGGCCTTTTCTTTTGAGATATATTCGGTAGATTTTACATATTGGGTTGCATCTAAGTTTTTCTGCAACGCCAGCACATCGGCTTCTTTGGCATCATCGTTCAGAATCACTGAAAAACCGATATTCTCTTTTACATAATCGGACAGTTTGCGGGCATTTAAGATCAGAAGCCCCATAATGCCCAGCATGAAAAGTACCAGCGAAATACTAACTGTTGTAGTGATATAAGCGCTCCGTAACCTGCGCCGGATCAGTTTTATTTCTAAGTTCTTCCCCATAAACTTTTATTTATTTGGTCTCATCATACCTCATACCTCATACCTCATACTTCATACTTCATTCTTCTTCCCAATTATTTCTTTCACTATAACACCAAGAAGCAAAAACATCAGGAGAGCGGAACTTGCAAGAGATATTTTATTTCCGGAATAATAACTCTTAGGTTCAAATTTGAATTCAATTTTATGCGTTCCTGCAGGAATACGCATGGCTCTCAAAACATAATTTACCCGGATGTGATTTGCAGGTTTATTATCAATAAATGCATTCCATCCTTTGTTATAATAAATTTCCGAAAACACTGCCAGTTGTTCGCTGCTTGCTTTTGATTCATACAATAAATTATTCGGTTTATAAGAAGTAAGTTTTATGAAAGCTGTTGAGTCGTATTGGATATTTATTCCTTTTAACTCATCTGCGAAACGCTTATCAACGATGGCTTCTTCTTTTGCTTTGAAATGATTCATAGCAGTAATTTCAGAATCAGCATTGGCAACCATGCGGTAGCTTTTTACGAACCATGCATTACCTAAAGCCTCAGGATTTGGTATTGGCTGAGGTCCCTTATCTTTAGCAGATACAATAATATATTTTGTATTCAGCATATTCCACACTTCCCGGTTATTCTTGCTTATATGAAACTCGATGAGTTCCTGGTAGCGTTTCATTTTTGCGCCGTGATATCCGCCGATTGATTTATGAAAATAGGATGTGCCGGCATCGTTAAAAGTATTTGCAGCAAGGTTAAGCACACGGAAGTCGGGGTCTTTGTCTTTTAATATTTCAAGATCAGCCGGAGTAGGATTGAATGCCGATTTAGCTTCGTGTTTGGGTACAAAAGCATCATTGTTCATATAGCGTTTGTCAACCGGCCACAGGTCGAACAATATAAGCAGGGCAAGGATTATGTATGTATATTGCAGTTTTATTTTCTGATACAGGTAAGCATACAGCAAACCTCCTGTCAGCAATATAAAGATCAGCGAACGGAAAGCATCGGTTCTTAAAATTGATTCGCGGTCGTGGATAAGCGTCTGCAAAAATCCGGCTTGGATCCCTTTATCTGTAACAGGAGAAGTGAAATCAAAGAATATACCCGGAAGTATTGCAAAAATCAAAGTGATTCCGCCAACCCCGATTAAGGTATATTTAAGCGGTTTCATCAATTTTTCTTTTGTGATTTCTCCGTCAAATATCATTTTAAGTCCTAAAACCGCAAGCAAGGGCATGGCAAACTCAGCGATGACAAGGATCATAGAAACCGAACGGAACTTGTTGTATCCGGGGAAATAGTCAAGGAAAAGATCGGTAAACCACATGAAATTTTTTCCCCATGCAAGCAAAACAGACAGGATGGTGATGGTCAGCAGCCACCATTTCAAACGCCCTTTAACAATAAATAACGACAGGATGAAAAGAAAAAACACGATGGCTCCGACATAAACAGGGCCGGAGGTAAAGGGTTGTTCGCCCCAGTAAAGAGGCAGGCGTTTGATAGCCTGCTTGGCATCATTCTCTGTATAATTATTTTGCTTAAGCAATTCATAAACCTCAGAATTGGTTCCCAGTTCTCCTGTTGAAGATCCACCCATAAAATTCGGAATCAGCAGGGTCATTGTTTCTGCTTTTCCATAGCTCCATGCGGTTGCATAATCCTTGTCGAGCCCGGTGGTTTTATTTTCTTTGTTTAGGATTGTCAATTCCGACACCCCGCGCATAGAATCCTTCCCATATTCATAGGTAAGGATGAGACCCGATGCATTCGATCCTATTGCCAGCCCTGCCGAGATTATCAATACTCCGGTGGCTTTAAAAAATTTTATCAGTTCTTTTTGCCTGAATGAATAAATAAATTGAAAAATTCCAAAAACAAGTATGATCAGAAATGTGTAATAAGTAATCTGAAGGTGTCCGATATATAGCTGAATGGCTAAAAAAGCACCCATGAGTATGCTGCCGAAAAGTATTTTCCTGTCGAAAGCCAGGTACGTACCTGCGATGATAGGCGCCATGTAGGCGATAGAAGACGCTTTTGAAGAATGGCCGGCATCAATAATAATAAAAAAATATGAAGAAAAGGCAAAAGCTAAGGAGCCAATCACAGCAAGCCATGGTTTGATCCGGAAAATAAGAAGAGCTATATAAAATCCCAGAAGGCCTACAAAAACATAATTTCCCGGACGACCGCATACAGTCCTTAATATCGTCAGTACATTTACAAAAAGGTTGCTGGTATATTCCACAGAGATCAGGTAAGCAGGCATACCGCCGAACATGCTGTTGGTCCATAATGCTTCCTGCCCGGTGGCCTCGCGGAAATCAACCACTTCTTTCGACATCCCCCAATAATTCCTCATATCCGATTGCATCAGAGTTTTTCCCTGCATCTGAGGCGCGAAATAGATATAAGAAACCGCAAGAAAAATTACAACCGCAACAATATGCGGAAGAAGCTGTTTGAAATTAATTTTTTGCATAACAAATTTTGGGTTTATGATTCTACGTTTCAAAAATAATTTATGTTTTTGTAAAATAAAATTTTATTATCAGCCCATTATGAATGAATTCATAAACAGTAAAACAAAAAATAAACGGTTTTTCAGTTTATTATTGTGCCCCGTAAAACTTAAAATTTTTCAGCATTGATAAAATAATCAGAAGAAAGTTTTTAATCAGAATCAGTTTTTTAATTTTGTAAATCATGTTCATCATATTATAAAATTTTACTGGATTAAGCTATGAAAAAAATAGGCATTATTGGCGGATCAGGCCTTGAAAACCTGAATATTTTTACTGATGCACAAGACGTGCAGGTGGACACTCCTTACGGAAATCCATGTTCCACTTTACGTACAGGAAAAATTCACGGCAAGGAAGTTGCTATATTATCAAGGCATGGCAGGCAGCATTCAATACCACCTACTCAAGTGAACAACCGGGCGAACATTTGGGCATTGAAACATACCGGGTGTACACATATCATTGCGACTACAGCTTGTGGCAGCCTGCGTGAAGAAATCGGCCGGGGCGACATGGTGTTCCCGGATCAGTTCATTGATTTTACAAGGCATCGTTCAGTAACTTTTTTTGAAACGTTTGAAAACGGAAACCTGAAACATACGCCCATGGGAGATCCTTTTTCTGCGGAACTGCGCGAGATGTTTGTCCGTTGTGCAAACGACCTGGTTCTTAAATATCATTCATGTGGAACCGTAATCACTATCGAAGGGCCGCGCTTCTCTACACGCGCCGAGTCGAACATGTTCCGCACTTTGGGAGCCGACATCATTAATATGTCCACAGCTCCTGAATGCATCCTGGCAAATGAAGCGGGAATCCCTTATGGAACGATTGCATTAAGTACAGATTATGACTGCTGGAAAACAGATGAAGAACCTGTTACGTGGGAAGAAGTTTTAAAAGTATTTAAGCAAAATACAGAAAATGTTACTAAGCTTTTAATAGAAGTGATAAAAAATAATTATGCTTAGAATGGATTGATTTTATTTGTATAATGAATTTTTCGAATCCTTACTGAATAATTAGTTTTCTTACAAAACAGTTTTCGTTATTTTTAACTTTTACAAAGTAAACTCCTTTGGAAAGACTTGTCAGGTTAATAGTTTCTTTAATTTCAGTTTTATTTTTATCAAAATTTTTCTGATAGATTATTTTCCCGTTCAGATCAACAATTTCAAACAGCAGGTCTTCACGATTTTCATTTTTTATCTCAAGACAGGTGAGTCCATTGCCTGGGTTCGGATATAATTTCAGGTAATTCTCCGAATTCAAATTATCAACACCGCTGAGCAGGATATTAACGCTGACAGCATCACTGGCGGAACAGCCATCGGTATTTGTTACTGTTACGGCAAAGGCATGAATTCCGGGATTATCTGCATAATCACTTCCATAAACAGTAAGGGTTTGGGCATATGAATAATCGCTCCACAGATAAGAAGCATAGCCCGGAGGCGCTGTAAGGATAAGCGTATCGTGAGTATCAATAATGGTATCATCTCCAAGATTAACCACAGGAACAGGATATACCGAAACATTTACCGTATCGCCCGACTCGCATCCGCCATTGGCCGTAACAATAACATAATAGGTTCCTGATTGTGTTACGGTAAATGTCTGGCCGCTCCCCTGTCCGTCATTCCAATCGTAGGTGGCTGCAGCAACCCCTGCATTCAGCGTGATGCCTCCGCAAACAGCCGTATCATTGCCGAGCGACACTTGCAGCACTTCGCTCACTGTTACCAGCACAGTATCCGAAGATGCGCAGGAATATTCATTAAATGCCTCGAGAATAAACAGGCCGGAGGTATCCACCATTAATGTCTGGGTATGCATTCCGTTATTCCACACATAATACATAAAATGGCCGGCATCAAGAATTACCGTATCCCCATTGCATAAATACACATCCCCGCCTAAGTAAACATATGGAAAAGGATGAACGTTAAGTGTCATTTCATTGGTTGAATCCGCTCCGCAATTATTATTCACCACGCAATAATAATCGCCGGAGTCGCTCAGAGCAACTGAGCTGAAATCGAGCAATGCAGATGTTTCCCCGCCTATAGCAGAACCGTTGTGCATCCATTGGTAGGTTAATAAATTTCCGGTGGCATTTACTTGTAACGATACGGTGTCTCCTTCACAGCGGGTCTTGTCATATAATGTTGTATTCATTACAGGAACATTGTTTACAGTAAGGGTTGCCGACTCGGTAACCGTGTCTCCGCAGGCATTGAATATCTGGCAGGAATAATTTCCGGCATTAAACAGTGTAAGGTTATTGATAGAATAAACCGCCTCTGTTCCGTCAATCATCGTATCGTTTCTCATCCAGTGATATGTGAGAGGAAGCGTGCTGGTGGCGCTTACAATAAAACTTGCGCTTCCGCCTAAGCAGGCAACCTGGTCCTGTGGCTGAAGAGTAATATGCGGCAATGTGTTTACCGATATAGTGATAACAGCGCTGGTATCTGCCCCGCAAATATTGCTTACATAACAAATATAATCTCCTGCGCTTTCCGGAGTGATCGGATTAACGGTGTAATGATTATGACCGGATCCGGGCAATACATTACCATTATGCGTCCAATAATACGTCAGGATTTCCGATCCCTGCACCTGGCAGGTCAGCACGAGCAAATCGCTTTCACACTCCGTAGAGCTTACAGGCTGAAGTACGATAAGCGGCGGAATATTCACGGTTAAAATCGCCGTATCGGATAATATACTTCCGCATTCATTTGTTATCATGCAGGTGTAATTTCCTGCATCTCCCTGGTCAAGCGTGTCTATGACAAAAGTACTGGAATTGGAATTGGGAATGGGGATTCCCTGCAAACTCCATTCATAGGTAAAGGGTTCCTGTCCGGATATTTTTACAGAAAAGGAAACAGAATCGCCAACACAACGGATTTTATCATCGGGCTGCATGATTATTGACGGAGGCAGTTTAACATTAAGCGCCGCAGAGTCAGTATATATGGTTCCGCATGGATTTGTAATGGCACAATAATAACTGCCTCCCAACGATTCGGTTATTCCGTTTATCGTTAAGGTATGATTTGTGGCATCCGTAATGGCAGTTCCGTTAAGATACCATTGAAATGTAATGGGAGGCGTACCATTGGCTGTAGTAATGAATGTAATCGTATCGCCTAAGCATTGTGAGAAAGCTGTCGGTTGAGCCGTGATATCCGGAAGAACAATGGTTGAGAGGGCAACATCAATGGTTGTAACCGTATCGCAATTATTCCAGATAACACAACTGTAAACAGCCTCATTGCTTACAGAGACATTGGTGATTGTATAAGTGTCGGTATTAGCTCCTGAAATATTTATTCCTTCTTTTTTCCACTGGTAATTCAAATTGGTTCCTGAAGCAACCACCACAAAATTTGCATCTTCAGTAAGACAAATTACCTGGTTTTCGGGCTGGGTTGTAATCTGCGGCGGAACATTCACAATCAGCGTTGCAGCATTGCTCGTAACGCTTCCGCAGGCATTGGTGACAACACAGGTATATGCCCCGCTCTGTGAAGATATTACAGATGAAATGGAATAAAAGGGTCCAAAAGCATTTGTAATATTGCTCCCGTCAAACTGCCACTGATAGCCCATATATAAACCGCTTGCTGTAATGCTGAAATAGACGCTGTCGCCTTCACAGATGGTATGACCGGCAGGTTGAGAAGTGAAGGTTGGCGCGTTTGAAACAACCTTGATAAAAGCCGTATCGGTAGTGGCAGTTCCGTAACCATTGGCGACCACACACACATAGCCGGCCTCATCGCCAAGCGCCAGAGAAATAAAATTAAGGGTGCTTGATGTCTGTCCTGTCATGACTGACCCGTTTTTTTTCCATTGATACTGAAAAGGAGGCGTACCGGAAACTGATACGGTTAACGTTGCCGAAGAACCAACGCACTTGACCATACTGCCGGGTTGAACGGTTATCTGCGGTGGGTTCTGAGAGAATATATTACCTGTGAATAATAAACATATGAATAAAACAAAGTAAATTTTTTTCATACAGATTCAATTATTAAATGAAAAACAAACATGCACAAAATTAAAAAAAAATTACTAAAAAAGCTAAAAATCTATTTCAGTTACTACGGGGCAATGATCGGAATGATAAACATCTTTTAAAATACAGGCATTTTTTAACCGGCTTCTCAGGGGTTCGGATATTAAATGGTAATCTATTCTCCATCCTAAATTTTTAGGTCTTGCTCCTGCCCTATAGCTCCACCAACTGTAATTATACGGGTCTTTATTGAAAACACGAAAAGTATCTATAAAACTTAAATTAATAAATGAATCAAACCACTCGCGCTCTTTCGGCAGAAAGCCGGAAACATCTTCGTGCCATTCCGGGTGATTGATGTCTATGGGTTTGTGGCAGATGTTGAAATCACCAGAAATAATGAGGTTGGGCCGTTGTTTTTTTAAAGAATCAATATGCTTCAGGAAATCATTTAAATAATTCATTTTGAAATCCTGTCTCACATCGCCCATGGTACCCGAAGGGAAATAAGAATTTATCAACGTGATATCGCCGAAATCAGCCCGGATATACCGGCCTTCGGAATCATACTTTGCAATATTGATACAAGGTATTACTGAATCCGGGTTTTCTTTTGTCAATATGGCTACTCCGCTATATCCCTTCTTTTCCGCAGGATGCCAGTAAAGATAAAAACCCATATCTTCAAATGGAGCAACATCAATCTGGTCGGGAGTTGCCTTGATTTCCTGCAGGCAGATAATATTCGGATTCGCAGATTTTAACCAATCCGTAAATCCTTTTTTCATGGCAGCGCGCAAGCCATTTACATTATATGAGATAATCTTTTTTATCATAAAAAATTTCTTTCAGGCAAACCTAAATTAATTTTCAACGTGAGATCTTATTTTGAGGTGCTGGGAAAAAGTTATCAACATTGCCTGATGCAAAAGAGTTTAGATAAACGTAAATTTTGTTTTAATTTTATTTACTCAAACTTTAAGGCAATGTTGTTGATGAATTGCTGTTGAAATG
>JACREX010000003.1 GCA_016212695.1 Bacteroidia bacterium | reverse complement strand
TATATAATAGAGGCATTAAAATTACCGACAAAGAATTAGAAAGTGTCAACTTAAAAAGGAATGAATTTCACGGTGAGTGGAATTACATTATAGATAAAAAGGTATCCACTAAATGACTAATTTATTTCGTTACAATCCCTTATATCTCAGAATACAGCCTCACCTATAAAAGAATCGGCGTTTTCATTTACCTTCTTTTAACAGCCATCGGTCTTATAGCAACCTTTATCAAAATACTGCAGACAAAAAACAACTGGTTCTTAATAAGAAAAAACGGATGGGCTTTTTATGCTGTCCTGATTTTTTCCTGTTTCATAAACTGGGACAAGATGATTACAACCTTCAATGTAAATAACTCCAAAAAGCTCGACAGGGCATATATTCTGAATCTTTCCTACATAAACATTCCGCAACTGATCAGCCTGAAACCGGCGGATGAAAGTAAAATTGTTCAGCCCTATGAATATGAAACGAGCCTTGCCGATTACAGGAATGAAGAGTATTTCCCGATGTACACCAATTCAGAGTATCAATACCGCTTACACGGAAAAATTTACGATTTTCTAAAAGCTACTGATAATACTGACTGGCAATCCTGGTGTTATTCGAAGCAGCAGGTCAAAAACAGTATTTATACCGTTGAAAAAGAAGGCAGGTTAAAAGAAATGTATCTTCATTATAAAAATATTGATAACCTATCCCCCATCCGGTATTTTTCGAACCTTGAAAGACTGAACCTGAACAACAATTTTCATATTGATGTCGGAGAGCTGAGGTATTTTCCCAAACTGAAATATTTAGATCTGAACTATAATAAACTTTCGGGCATCTATACCCTTCCGGCGCTGAACAGCCTGAAAGAACTTGGTTTGAATAATAATTTAATAACCAATCTCATTCCATTAAAAAATGCACCGAATCTCGAAAAACTTGAAATTGCAAACAACACTATTTACGACCTGAGCAGTTTGCCGGAGTTAAACCTTCTGACCTGTTTATCTCTTGCCGGAAATCCATTAAATAACCTTGCTCCCTTATCAAAATTTAAAAAACTTGATTATCTCAATCTTTCGACGGCCAACGGAAAATGCTTAGAAACGCTCCCTCCCATGAGTTCATTAAGACAATTGGATATCAGTTCAACATATATCGCCGGAAATGACACCTCGGTTTTCAACAGGTTAAAACAGGAAAAAAATTTAGAGCTGCTTAACATTTCAGGAAATAATTTAACTTACATTTACCTTCTTGGCGATTTTATATTTGATAAGCAAACAAAATATTTAATCTATAAAAATGAGCCTTTGCTTAAAAAATTAACAACATTAAATTTAAGTAATAACCGTATCGAAGATATATTTGTATTACAGTATTACACTAACCTCCGGGAGCTTTACCTTTCAACAAACGAAATCAAAAATTTCAATCCAATCTCGAAATTAAAAAATCTGGAAATACTAATGGTTTCCGGAAATAAAATACAAAACCTTTCAGCTTTCAGGGATCTCGGCAAACTCAAACATCTCGATGTATCCAATAATGAAATAACCGATATTTCTGATCTGAAAGATATGGCCTGCTTGGAAATCCTTCACTTGGATAATAACCGTATAAATAATATTCTTTCGATTTCAAAACTCAATTCATTGAAACATCTGTATATAAATAATAATTTACTTACGAATCTTGGCGGTATCGAAAAATTATCCAGGCTCGAAACACTGAGCATATCCGGCAATTCCATCAAAGATTTTTCACCGCTTTATGCGTTGAAACAACTGAAGAATCTTAGTGTATCGAATATCGGGAAAGCAGAATTAGCCAAGCTTCAGAAGCAATTGCCCGGCACAAAAGTTTTCGTATATAATCTGAACAGGGACACCGGAGAAATTCTTAAATATCATTGATTTTTGTATTTTCGTTCTTAAATAGCGTCTGTCCATAATATCGGATTTTATGAAACCGCAAAGTACACAAAGAAAATCACAAAGTTCGCAAAGTGTTGCCAATAGTGGCTTTGCGTTCTTTGCGTAAAACTCAGCGTTCTCTGCGGTTAATTTTTTTTTTTTGAATTACTCAGACATTATGGACACGCACTAAATAACAGGTCTATATGAAATCATCAGCCATAAAAACCGTTATATGGGTTACCCTGTTCAGCATAGCCATGGGGTATCTTGAAACTGCCGTGGTAGTTTATCTCCGTGCCTTATATTACCCTGAGGGGTTTTCTTTTCCTCTTAAATTGGTTTCGCCCGGTATCGCTTTAACAGAAATTTTCAGGGAACTTGCAACGCTAATCATGCTTATAGGAACGGGCATTGTAGCCGGAAGAACGAAAACAGAAAAATTCGCTTATTTTATTTATTCCTTTGCCGTATGGGATATATTTTATTATGTATTTCTGAAAATAATCCTGAACTGGCCGGAATCGTTATTCACATGGGATATACTTTTTCTGATACCCACCACATGGGTTGGGCCCGTGATAGCGCCTGTTATCAATTCGCTCGCCATGATTTTATTTGCATTATTGATTATTATTTTCACAAGCCGGAAAGGAAATATAACAGTTAAAGCTCTTGAATGGATCTTACTGATAACAGGATCCGTAATTGTGATCATTGCTTATACACATGAATACTCTGCATATATTTCCGGCAGATTCAGTTTAGCGGATATATGGACAATATCCAATAGCAAAGAAGTTCTGGATTATGCTTCAAAATTTATTCCTCAAAAATTCGATTGGTATATATATTGGATAGGCTCAGGAATGCACATTGCCGCCATCGGGTTATTTGTAAGGAGAATGAGAAAATTATCATAAGAAACTTCGGCGGGCGAGGGGTTGAATTTTTATTCTGAATGATTGTAACCTGTTTAATTCATAAACTTAGTGATACTTTGTGTAAACCTTTGTGCACCTTCGTGGTAAAATTTTACCACAAAGCAACTCAAAGTAAACAAATCACAAAGGAACACAAAGGGATATATGATATTTTGACCCGCCTGCTGCGAAGCGGGCAGGTATTTTATGAATTATACAGGGTAAACAGAAAGCATTACCATATCAAAAATTATTTCTTTACGCCGCAACATAAAGCTCTTAAAAGTTTTGTCATTGAAATTACGAGTCCTGTATATTACCCGGCGTATTGCAAAAGGATAGAAAATAAGGGAAAACAGGTTTAAAAAGAAATGAATTGCTTTTTCACAGTTTCAGAAAAATATAAACAGTCGAAATGATTCATGGGATTTATTACCTTTTTCGGACATTTGTGTAAATACGAGAAAATAAAAAAAAGCAACGCTGTTATAGTCTTTTGTAACAAATAATCTTTGTGCAGTTTCTAAAATTCTTTGTTTGGGATTGCACATGGCGTTTCTTTTACTTATAAACTTGCCATTATTGTATTCATTTTTTTTTCTTCTTTTGCTTTCATTTTGGATTCTACGGTAGTTTCCTGTTCAAGTAAATTTTGCAATATCTCACGGTCTCCGGTGAAATAGATTATTGAACATCCGTGAATATCTCTTACAAGAATAAAATTTTTGTGATCATCAATTATACTGATGGTTTGCGCGTTCAGGTTATCATTGGTTACCTGGTATTTTTTTAACAGAAGATTTTTGATTTTATTATAATCAGACACCGGGTAGTTGTCAAATGTGTAAATGCCCATAAAAAAACATTCGTCAAGAAAATGCAGTTCAGCTTTGGTTCTGTAACCGCCGATTTTCCATTTATAAAAGAAAACTTCGTGGTTATTGATTTCACTGTTTTGAAAAATCCATGCCGGTTTTCCGGGAAGTAATTTTTTTACTTTTTCCTGGTGCATACCAAAATCTACAATCCCTTTAAAACAAATTATTGCGTCTGTTTTTATTGCCTGCCTAAAATTGTCGCTATGAAGAAAATTCAAAATGAATCTGAAATTTTCATATTTTTCAAAGAAAGTATAATAACCGGCGGTAGAAAGATAGTATTCCTGGGGGTCGCTGATACCAAATAATCTTAAAAGCATTGTATTTATCATTACACTGCTATTTTTGCAATCGGGTCGCTCCACTGGCTAAGCCCTTCTTTTGAAATAGATGCGGAGCGAAACCAGTATTTAATGCCCGGGGTTAAGCCATTAACCGTGTAATTGATTTGGGTGCTGAACCCTGCATAAGTCCATTTGTCTTCTGCCATCGGGTCGGTGCAAAGCTGCCACACCCATGCTTTTGCGTCTTTTACGGCTTTGCGTTTAAGAACCATAGAAGATTCATGCGTTGAATCAATAAATGCATCCAGCGCCTTTTTACCTGTTTCAACTGTAAATTCAGGACGGTGCGCCGATGCAGGCTGTTTCGATATGTGAAACCCGCTGCCGAGTATAATGTTCCCGTTGCCGAAAGCAATGCGCTCAACATACAGTACCTGCTTGCGCAACAGGTCGTCTAATACTTTTTCGGCTGCATGCATGGCTGCCGTTAGTTGTGTTCCTCCACCCTGCGCTGCATTGTAAGCGGTTTCAAGATTATTTGCAGCAGTTGTAATCTGCGCCAGAGGCACATCGGGAGTGGGAAAATTACTGTTGCCCGTCATTTTTGTTACCGTATTCTTTGAAAAATCTACTTTTTCCGAAATGGGATACTTAATAAAATCAAGAACTACATTAATTTTTTTCATAATTGTTTGTATTTAATTTATAAATCATTTCTTTTTTTAGCCTTTCATCACTTCGTCCGCCAACTAGCGGATCAGTGCAAGCGTTGCGCTGCAAGCAGCGGTAGTGTTTCAAAACAACTGTTCGGCGTGCAGCGCAGGGTTTATGTGTTGCATTCTTTTTCCCCGCACTAAAGTACGGGGTTACCGATATTTCGCCTCTACGAGGCTGGTTTGTATTTAGCGGCGTTCCGGTTGGTATAAAAGAATGTCCGTTTGTACTTAGCGGTGTTCCTTTTGTTACAATTCTATGTGGAGTAGATACAATTCTATATGGAGTTGGTACGGTTCTATATGAAGTTAGTACGATTCTGTATGGAATTGATACGGTTCCTTGTGGATTTTGTGCAATGCTATATAAAGTTGATATAATTCCTTGTGGAATTGGTACAATTCTATATGGAGTCAGTACAAATCCTTGTGGAGTTGGTACTGTTCTATATGGAGTTGATACAGTTCCCTGTGGATTTTGTGCAACGCTATATGGAGTTAATACAATTCCCTGCGGAGTTGCAGAACAGGCTTTTAAAAAAATTGATTGTTTAAATTTATTCTCTCTCTCTCTCTCTCTCTCTCTACAACCATGCGGGTTTGCGGCGCTTCGACAAGCTCAGTGTCCGCAAGGTGACAAGTTTCAGAAGGTAAATTGTTATATGTGGTTAAGCTTGTCATTTTTTTTTAGTTGTATTTGCAATATTACTATTAGTATATCAGAAAAACAAAAAAATATATTGCAAAAAATATTCTATTCTATTATAAACTTACCATATCCGGCTATACCACTGTTGTTTTGCAACCGGAAAAAGTAAAATCCGCATTCCATGCCTGTATTATCAAACCGTACAGCATTTTTTATATCGTCCATTTTACGTACTATTTGCCCTTTTGCATTATAAATAACCAATGTATAACTCCTGTTTTCCGGATTTAAAAACTGTAATGTGATACAATCATTCGCAGGGTTTGGATACACTATAATATTTACATCCGGTTGTTTAAAATCAGAAACAGACACAGATGGATTCTTCAGAATATCCACGATCAATCCTTCGATTACCGTAAGATTATAGGGAATACCCGAAGGGATAAGATACCATCCGTTATATGATCCGCCCCATCCGAAATTCAGGTGATAATATCCGTCGGACCTGTAGCCGTCTGCCACAACATTGTGGCCTGTGCTCCACGACTGGTCAACGACAGCGAGGTGAGCCGGCAAGGTATCTTTCATGTTTTGCGTGAGTCTTGAATACAGGCCTGTATCTGATGCGGAAAGTAAAGTTGCCGTTGTGCAATCAAAACGTTGGTATGCGGCTAACGCCTGTGATACGCTAAATGTTCCCGAACCTGCAGAGGCAAACACCTGCGTTGCTGCCACACCGCATGCAAACACCAATGTAGCCCGGTCGTTATTTGTAATGGATACATTATTTATATAGTGTTGTTCAAGAGTATCAAGATAATTATTCAGATCGGGGAAACACGGAAAATCGTAGGAATCGCAGTCATTATCTATTACATAAATATTACCGCTGTAATTATGCTGGTAATCGTCGTTGTCGCTAAACTGGATGCTGTTTGTGGTCTTGTGAAAATTCATGATCATGGCCATTGCAACAGCAGGGCAACCTGCAAGACTCCGCTGGTTTGTGGTATGATCCATCGGGCAATAATTGTTATAGGGAGCGCTCTGCGTCCAGTTGTCCTGCAGCCAGCCTCCTGTGGGCGTTGTGCCGGCCGGGGGCCATTGATCCAATAATTCCGGGGCAAGTTTTTGAATATCGGAATTTAAAATTTCCTGCCTGCCGGCAGGCAAGGTATTCCATTTTTCATGGTTTGCATTAACAAAAGAAACAGGCAAAAGGCTTCTATTCTTAATTTTTTTGACAACATCAGCAATCAATAAGTCCTGCAATGGATTTTCCCATATCAGTGCATTGAAATAATTATCAGTAAAAGAAAATGCAAGTACGGGCGGCAGATCCGTATCCCCGGATATTATAATGTATCCCTGCGGCAAAAGATTAAATACAAAGAACAAGTCAGAGTTTTCATGCCTGACATTGTAAGATTCATGAATAATGAATTTATCATTCCCTTCTTTTGCAAGCATTGCATTTGCTGCTTTTAAAGCACAGGTATAATCCACTGGTTGAGCAATAATCCATAAACATGTCAGGAGGGATATTATTAAAATCAACAAAGACCGTTTCATAAATACAAGTTAAAAGTTTGACTAAAATAATAAATTATTTCAATACCATGTTTGATATAATTATGAACAGTTTTTCAACATAAACTTAACCTGACTTATTCATAAGTTTTGGGCTAAAGCCCTTCTTTACTGTTTTTTCACTTACCCCAGCCTTAAGGCTGGGGTTATTCAAATACGAGCATTATTCGGACTTTAGTCCAATATATGAATAATTCAGGTTAAATCTTAAAAAAATAATTTACTAAATAAGTAACCTTTTATTGTTTTTATAGTAAAAAGTAATAGAAATGAATTCTATCAGACATATCGTTAAATTTATTTACAGGAAACTGTACCTGAAATACAGGCCTTATTATTCTCATTTTGATGTTTTTGAAAACATCAATGATCATATCACATATGAACGGCTGCTTCAGGGATTGAACACCAATATCAATGATATTAACACGGAAAGGGATATTCGTTTTAATCATTTGCCTTTTGGCTCTTCTACAAAAGATTTAACCAAAAAAATCGGGAAACCCAGGTTCAAATTCAAACATCCCCATATCGAAAATATTGTTTCATACTTTTACAGAAGGAAATTCGGTCCTCTTAAAGCTACCACATTATTTTGTTTTTATAATGATAATTTGATTTTCGGAAGTTTTATTTTTGACAATATTAATACTTCAAAAATAAATGAATTAGAAACTATTATTATTGAAAAATATCTTGGTAATACAGATAACACAGCAAATATTTCCAAAATACTTGACTCCCACCTGAATAAAATAGAAATAGTGCGAAGCGTTGATTTCAGGATTAATTTTTATTGCGGTAATAAATCAATATTGTTAAAACTTCAGGAACAAAGGCAAATATCAGATACTTTAATTACTCAAAAAGTGAAGATTGCCTATTCTAACCTTTACAACCTCCTTTAGTAACCTATTAAGGTTATTAATTTTTTCGCATTCTGGAGGTTTGAAAAATCTTTAAGCAACAACTTTTCCCTTTCATTAATCAGTTTTTTGGAAAAAGGGATTTTATATAGCCTCTTTATTTCTTTTACAATAGTCTGCGGTTTATTTTTCAGGGAACACAGGCTTTCCATCCCTGTATTTTTAATCATATTATGATTTACAATGCAATGCCTTCCGGAAAAAAGCGCAGCCAGCAATTTCAGTTTGATCCCTGTTTCCTGAAAAGTAGGCAGAAGGTTGATATGGGCATTTGAAACAATAGCATCCATTTCAGATTTTGAGGGACTCGGAATAACCTTTATATGTTTGAATGGCCTGGCTGCTTTAAGAATTTCTTTATCCGGATTTTTTCCTGCAATAATAAGCGGAAGGTTTAACCGGCTGAATATTTCGTTGATAAGATACAAGGCAGCGCTGATATTTTCTCCAACCGATAAATTTCCATGATATAAAATATAATCGCCGAAACCCTCTTTGATACTTACGGTATTGTTAGGATGGAAAGCCGGAATATAGGCGACTTTTTCATATTTTTTACTGAAATATTTATGATCATTCCGGGATATTGCAGCAATATGTGTGGCATTCTTCAAAATATCTTCATACTTATGAAGTTTTCGGGCTTCCATTTTAAAATACCGCTTGCTTATCTGGTTATTCTCTACCTCAGATAAATTGGTGTAATACTCATGTTCGATATTATGTGTCCTTACAATTTTAATCCTGTCGGCAAGGTCAGATATATTAAGGCAAAAAGTAGTATGCAGCCCCTCGAAAAGTATAGGATATTTTTCTTTTATAAGAGTTCTGAGTAAAATGCCGGAAGTTCTGGTAGAAACAATATAAGGGAGAGATTTAAAAATATACTGAATACCTGAATCCCGTTTATAAAAATGTACTGACTTGCAATACTTTTTCAATTCTTCAGGATGCCTGCGCCCATACTCAAAACAATGCAAATGAATATGTATGCCAATTTCATGAAGCGCTTTGATTTTATAAAAAACATCAATAACCCCTCCGTAATCCGGCGGATACGGAACATCAAAAGAAATAATATGTAAATTCTTACCTGTAATTTTTCTTCAATTTGCCCTCTAAATTAATATTTTCATTTTTATTTCTAAATATATTTTTAAATATTTACTGATTCCATAATATTTATGATATAGGCCAATAAATTAAACCGGATTGAATCATTATCTCAAAAATAAGTTGTATCTTGGTGAGATATTATCAATTTTGATAAGTCGCTGTTAATAAATTGTTATTAAACATACACCCGATCAAAATCGTTTAAGCAACCTTTTCATTATTATTAGTGTCTTGAAAATGAATAATTTTAATTAATTTAATTAAAAATGATTTTATGAGATTAAATATTTTTACTCTTCTGTTTTTATCAATATCTTCATTATTGATAGCCCAACCCAAAAAAATTAAACTTGATGCAAACGATACCCGGTTCGGGGTATTGTCAAAAGGCGAAACATCGCTAAAATTCATAAATGAAATTTCCGCCATCAGCGCATTTGATGTGAAGGTTAAAGACAAAATCTTCACCCAGCTTCAGATTGACGGTTACACAAATAATAGGGATATCGGATATCCGCAGTTGCTTGTTTTGCACCAGTTGATCGAAGCGCCATATGATGCAGAAATTAAAATCAAAATCGTTAGTTTCGAAGAGCAGGCGATCAATCTCTCCGATCATGAGATTTATAATAAAATCATCCCGGCCCAGCCATCCTTATCTAAAAGCGACGACCCGGACAAGGCGCCTTTCCATTACAATGAATCGTATTACCAGTTTGATGATTTTAACAATACCCAGATCGTGGATGCTGATATTTTAGGCGTGATGAGAGGCGTTCAGATCGGTAGGCTTAACATCCGCCCCATCCGGTATAACCCTGTAAAAAATGTTCTGAAAGTAATCAATAAACTGATTGTTGAGATTGAATTTGAACACCCGAATCTTGCCCTTACAAAAGCAGCAAAAGAAAAATACTATTCACCCTGTTTTGAAACAAACTTCAGCAAACTCATCAACCATCAGAAATCTCAGGAAAAAGATGTTATCACACAATATCCCGTGAAATACGTCATCGTATCGGATACCATGTTCCAGGCCGCGTTGCAACCATTTATTCAATGGAAAACCCGGAAAGGATTTCATGTAACCGAAGCCTATACCAATAACCCGTCTGTCGGGAACACAACCACATCTATTAAGAACTACCTTCAAAATCTTTATACATCGGCAACGCCGCAAGATCCTGCGCCAAGCTTTATTTTATTTGTCGGGGATGTTGCCCAGATGCCTAATTTTACAGGGCAGGCCGGCAGCCATGTCACAGATTTATATTACTGCACCTACGACGGAACCAGCGATTATTTCCCGGATGTTTATTACGGCCGTTTTTCTGCAACAAATGTAACACAGTTGCAGCCTCAGATTGACAAAACATTGGAATATGAACAATACCTTTTTCCGGACCCGTCGTTTCTAAATGAAGTCGTGATGATAGCAGGCGTTGATGCAAATAATGCTCCCACTTGGGGAAACGGGCAGATAAACTATGGCACCGACTATTATTTTAATGCCCAGCATGGCCTGTTATCGCATACCTATCTATACCCGGCTTCGGAAACCAGCGCTGCGCAAATCATCAACGATGTGAGCAAAGGCGTAGGTTTTGCAAATTATACGGCACACGGCGGCCCTGATGGATGGTCTGATCCTGCATTTTCTGTCAGTGATATAGCTACGCTTGACAATGCGCACAGGTATCCTTTAATGGTCGGGAATTGCTGCTCAACCAACACATTTGATAATGCCGAATGTTTCGGCGAAGCATTACTACGCGCTTCCGGTAAAGGAGCATTAGGCTATATCGGAGGTTCAAACAGCACATACTGGGATGAAGACTACTGGTGGGGCGTAGGAGCTAAAACGGTTGTGGTAAATCCACCATATGATTCAACAAAACTTGGTTCTTACGACTGCATGTATCATGAAAGCGGAGAACCCAACAGCGCATGGTTTGTAACAAACGGCCAGATGATCCATGCCGGTAACCTTGCCGTTGCACAGGGAGGAGGCTCTATCCAATATTACTGGGAAATCTATCACCTGATGGGCGATCCTTCCATCATGGTTTATTTTTCTGTTCCACCCGACCTGGCCATTACATATAACAGTGCTATTCCGGTGGGAATTTCCACACTTAATGTGACAACCGAACCGAATGCATACGTGGCGATTTCACTGAACAATGTGTTGTTAGATGCAAAATTAGCCGATAATACAGGCATAGTGCAACTTTCCTTTCCCGCTTTTTCTTCGCCCTGCACTGCAGATATCGTTGCAACCAAACAAAACAGGAAACCTTATATCGGCTCGTTAACCGTTATACCCAGCACCACTCCCTATGTTTCATATTTCAGCCATATCATAGACGACAGCGCCGAAAACAACAATCACCAGGCCGAGTATGATGAAACCATTCTTCTTGATGTGGCATTAAAGGATGTGGGATTGTACGATGCACAGGGAGTTAATGCCCTGTTATCAACAACTGATACAAATGTTACCATTATTGACAATACCCAGGCATATGGCAATATCACAAGCGGCCAGACCATTACTATTAATGCTGCGTATTCGCTCCACGTTAAACCTTATGTAGAAGACCAGCATAACGTTATATTTACATTAGCTGTTACTGATAATAATTCCAATTCATGGAACTCGAATTTTGTAATAACCCTGAATGCGCCAAAATTAAAAGTGTTATCGTATTGGGTTGAAGATCCCCTCGGCAATGGTAACGGCAGATTGGACCCGGGCGAAACCGCCGCTATGAAAATAGTAACCAATAACTATGGACATTCGGTTTCTCCTGTTGCAACCGGATCGCTTTCCACAACCAACACATTTCTGAATATCACAAATCCCACTCAAACACTTGGTACTTTAAATGCCAATTCAAACGACACGGTAACATTTGATATTACAGTGGATATGTCAGCCTCATTAGGCAGTTATGCTGCTTTTACCTATATTGCTGATGCAAATCCTTACGGCGCTACAAAAATATTTAATGTACCCATTGGCCAGTTGGTTGAAGACTGGGAATGCCAGGGATTTATTCATTACCCTTTCGTAAACACTTCTGCGCACCCATGGACCATTGATTCGCAGGTTAAATACGAAGGCGCTTTTTCTGCAAAATCAGGAACAATAAACGATCTTCAAACGACACAATTAACAATTTACTTAAATGTAATTACTTCAGACAGCATATCGTTTTACAGAAAAGTATCGAGTGAAAACACCTATGATTTTCTCAGATTCTATATTGACAATAACCAGAATGATGAATGGTCGGGCGAACAGGATTGGGCAAGAGCAGCCTATCCAATCGCTGCAGGTCCTCATATGCTTAAATGGGCCTATGAAAAAGATTATTCAGCGACCGGCGGTTCAGATTGCAGTTGGATTGATTTTATTGTATTTCCACCTACTGATAATCTGACAAATATTCTCTCTTCTGATAAAGATAATAATGAATTCTCGGTGTATCCGAATATTTTTAACGACAAAACGGATATTTCTTACAAGCTTTCAAAAAATTCAATCGTTACATTACAATTATTCAATTCACTGGGCCAGGAAATAGAAACTATAATTAACCAGAATCAGGCCACAGGCAATTACAATTTACAGTACACTAACAAAAATCACAATTCTGGCGTATATTATCTGAAGTTGATGATTAATGAAAAGCCTGTTACCCATAAAATAATTATTACAAAATAAAGAATAAAACGGGTTCCACATTTTTTACAATTTATTTTAATTAAAACATAAAAATTATGAATTCAATAACGAGAAGGTTCAGATCATTTATCATCGGTATAACCATGATAATCCCTTTTACCCTGGTTGCAGGCAATAATTGGATTAAAATTGATAATGCAACAAAAACAGAAACCGACATTAAAATCGTATCTTCTTCGAATGATGAAACAGTGGTGAGTTTTTCTGTAAATGCGTACAGCCTGAAAAAAGTTCAAACCGGCCAGGGTTATGCCTTTGTTGTAAATATCCCTGAAGGAGCAAAAATACAACAGAAAGGAGCTCCCGACCTTCCGAAATTAGCTAAATCCATTATTGTTCCGGATGATAAAAATATGACCATCCAGTTGGTAGCGTGGGATTATACAGATATTAACAATATGGAAATAGCGCCTTCAAAAGGCATTATCACCCGCGACCAGGATCCGGCAACAATTCCTTATACTTACGGGAATGAATATTCCACTGATGTTTTTTTCCCTTCCTTTCTCACACAATTGGAAACTCCTTATATCATGAGAGATTTCAGGGGACAGACCATAGTGGTTAACCCGGTGCAATATAACCCTGTTTCCAAAACACTGAGAATTTATAAAAACATTACAGTGAAAGTATTTGCCACGGGCGATTCAGAAACAAATATCCTGAAAAGGAACAATTCGCAAATAAAAATAAATTCTGAGTTCAAATCAATTTACCAGAATCATTTTCTAAATTTTAAATCAGCCACTTCGGCCAAATACAACCCGCTTCCTGAACCAGGGAAAATGCTTATAATATGTTATACTGGTTTTATGAATTCAATGCTTCCTTTTATTCAATGGAAAAAACAACGGGGAATGGAAGTGGATATGGTGGATGTAAGTACAATCGGGAATAATGCAACGGCTATAAAAAACTATGTGACCAATTATTTTAACGCCAATGGGCTCACTTTTCTACTGTTGGTGGGAGACCATGCACAGGTAACCACTTCAAATATATCATCCGGCGATTCTGACTGGGATTATGGATATTTGCTGGGAAGCGATCATTATGCAGACATCCTTGTAGGACGTTTTTCCGCAGAAACCGTGCAGGATGTAGTGATACAGGTTGATAAAGCCATTCACTATGAAAGAGACGTAACCCCTGCAGATTCATGGCTCGGAAAAGGCGTTTGCATAGCATCCGACGAGGGAGGCAATGGACAGGGCGACCTGGATGAATCAGACATTGTGCACGAAGATTTTATCCGGGATACATTATTGCATTATGGATATTCCTTTATAAACCGGATTTATGATCCGGGCGCAACAGCCCAGATGCTTGCCAATGCGCTCGACAGCGCACGCGGCATTATTTCTTATACGGGGCACGGCTCAGATAATGCATTTGTAACAACCGGATTCAGCAATACAGATGTTGATGCGTTAACCAATATTGACAAGTTGCCTTATATTTTTTCTGTAGCCTGCGTGAACGGTGATTTTACAAACCTCACCTGTTTTGCCGAGGCATGGCTTCGCGCCAATGTATCGGGCAAACCCACCGGCGCTGTGGCAACACTGATGTCTACCATCAACCAGAGCTGGAACTCTCCCATGTGCGGGCAGGACGAAATGATACGGTTAGTTACACATAATATACCCGGAAACGACAAGATCACTTTCGGCGGTATTTCGATTAACGGCCTTGCAAAAATGATTGATAATTATTCTACAGACGGAGAAAATATGGCCGATACATGGACGGTTTTCGGCGACCCTTCGCTGATAGTACGGACAAAGACGCCCCAGTCCATGACGGTATCGCACCAGCCGGTTACATTCATAGGGACCAACCAGTTCACGGTAAATTGCGATGTTGACAGCGCTTTTATCTGTCTCACGCTGCAGGGCGAAATACTTGGTACGGGATATGGCAACGGAACCTTTGTAAACATCTCTTTTAATACCTTAACTTCACCGGATACAATTATTGTTACGGTTACAGCACAGGATTACGTTACCTACATCGGAACCGTCTTAGTTGTGCCGAACAACGGCGCATATGTGGTGTGCCAGGCGCAGGCTGTGAACGACCCTAATGCAAATCACAATCATCTTGCTGAAACTGGCGAAAATGTAAACCTGGATATTACCCTGAAAAATGTCGGTACTATTTCCGCCGGCAATGTTAACGCGGTATTATCTTCGGCAGATCCTTATATAACGATAACACAGAACACGCATGGTTTCGGACAGATACTTGCAGGCGCCTCGTCTGTTGCAAACGATGCTTATACATTTACCGTTGCGGATAATGTTCCCGACAATCACAATGCATTATTCAATTTACAGGTAACGGATATTAACGACAGTATATGGATATCACAGATATCTGTTCCGCTTCATGCTCCCAACCTCAATCTGCAATATATAAACCTGAATGATGCGAGCGGAAATAATAACGGCATGCTGGATCCCGGTGAAACTGTAGATTTAAACATTAGCGTTTTAAATAACAGCGTTACGGCTTCAACAGCTTCTGCCTGCATTTTATCGTCTACCAGCAGCTATGTTACAATCAATACAAACTCTGTAAACACAGGCGTGTTGGGATCAAATTCAACTACCCCTGCCTCTTTCAATATTTCTATCAGTTCTTCAGCTCCCGCCGGAAGTTACGCAGATTTCACCTTCACGCTCACTGCAGGCCAGTATTCAAAAATATTACTGCTTACGCTTCCTATCGGTTTGATCATAGAAGACTGGGAATGCAACGGATTCACACATTATTCCTGGACAAACACCAGTTCGCATCCCTGGACCATTGATTCGCAGGTTAAATATGAAGGAGCTTATTCTTCGAAATCCGGAACAATCGGGAATAATGCCACATCAGAGCTTAGTATTCAATTAAATGTACTTTCTGATGATACCATATCATTTTATAAAAAAGTATCCTGCGAAGAATGTTATGTAAGTTATGGATTCTATTGCGATTACCTGGAGTTTAAAATAGATAATAATTCCTATGCGCAATGGGATGGCGAAAATGACTGGTCAAAAGTAAAATACCCTGTTACAGCAGGAACCCACATTTTAAAATGGACGTATACGAAAGATCCATGGGCAAACTCCGGCAGCGATTGCGCATGGATTGATAATGTTGTTTTTCCGCCTTTCAATACTGGTACGCAAATAAAAAGTGAAAAGTTGAAAGTTGAAAGTGAAAAGTTAGAGGTTTTTCCGAATCCTGCATATGAATTTATTACAGTGAGTACACAAAACAGCATACAAGGCGCAAGCATTATAATTACTGATTTACTTGGAGGTGTGGTTTACGAAGAGTGCGTGCGGCAAAATACCAATTACAGCAAAATTTCAATTAAGAACTTTCCTTCGGGTGTGTACATGGTAAAAGTACAGGGCAAGGGTATTACTGCAACAGGTAAGTTTTTGAAGTGGTAAAGGAAAGTAATTTTATTTGCAAATGAACCACAGTTTCTGATTACGCGTTTCTTTATTTGTGATTCTTTGTAACAAATGCAGCAACAATTTTTTTTGTAACCACGTTTAAGAATTACACACAAGATCTGTACCGCCACTACAAAAATTCATACAAATTTTTGTGTCGCCCATGCAAAAATTAATTATAATTTTTGTAGTATAAATACATAAATTCAGGAAATTTATATTATATTTGTAAAAAAAAATCGTATGGTTACCAGGGTTTATGATTTAAAAAAGTTGATTAAATCGGGGAAAGTCTTAATAATCTACGGCCCCCGGAGAGTCGGTAAAACCACATTGCTGAAAAGTTTTCTTTCAAAGTCAAAACTGAAATATAAATATGATTCCGGGGATAATATCAAATTACAGCACCTTTTGAGTTCAAAAGATTTTGACCGGATTCTGGAATATGCCGAAGGTTACGAATTACTTGCCATAGATGAAGCGCAACAAGTACAAAGCATAGGCAGTGCCCTGAAAATTCTGACCGATAACAGGCCTGATCTGAAAATTATTGCTACAGGGTCGTCTTCTTTTGATTTATCGCAGGAAGTGGGAGAACCCCTGACAGGCAGAAAAAAATCCATCGCTTTGTTTCCGTTTTCACAAAAAGAACTTTTGACTGTTTATAACAAGCATGAATTAAAAGAAAAACTTGAAGATTTTTTGATTTTCGGTTCCTATCCTGAAGTGATCACTGCGCATACGAGGAAACATAAAATCGAAATACTGTCAGAACTTGTTAATTCGTATTTGCTGAAAGATATTCTCTCATTTGAGCAGGTTAAAAATTCCCGTTTATTGTATGATATGCTGAAATTGTTAGCTTACCAGACCGGTCAGTTGGTATCGGTAAATGAACTGGCTGTAAAACTGAAAGTGAATGTCAGAACTGTGAGCCGCTACCTGGATCTTCTCGGGAAATCATTTGTTATTTATCCGGTTAGCGCTTTCAGGGGAAATTTACGTAATGAAATTGCAAAAAAATGTAAATATTATTTTTACGACAATGGTATCAGAAACGGAATAATTTCCCAGTTCAATTCCTTAAGCCTGAGAAATGATATAGGGCAGTTATGGGAAAACTTTATGGTAACAGAACGGCGTAAGAAAAATGAATACAGGGGATTTTACGGGAATATTTATTTCTGGCGTAATTATAATCAGCAGGAAATTGATATGATTGAAGAAAAAGACGGAAAAATTTTAGCATATGAAATGAAATGGAATGTTTCAAAAACAAAATTGCCCGGCGATTTCTCAAGTCAGTACCCTGATGCAAAATTTAAAGTAATAAGTCAATCAAACTATCTTGATTTTATATTGTAAATACTGCTTTTTGAATTCTATTATTAATAATTTTTATATAAATTTTTGTAGTAGCGATGCAAAAATTAATATAAATTTTTGTAGTGATGATACAAAAATTAATCAAAAAATTATCGTAAACATAAAATACTTTCAATAAAACTCAAATGTAAAATTTAAATAAATTTTTTATTACTTTCGTAAAAACAATTATTCGATTTATGGCGCAAATTAACGAAAATCTGATACGCAAAGTGTTCGATGAAATGGTGAAGTACAGGCCTGAATATAATGTATTAAAACCTTTAGGTGAATCTAATTTTAATATACTTGGCGATTTTGTTTTTAATAATTTCCCCTATCCTGTCGGAGTAGAAATTCGCAGAATTTTGGCTCAGAGCCAGCTTAATCACGACAGGCTGTACCAGATGTATAAAACCATCGAACGAACTATTCAATTTACAGGTTTTATTATGCTTTCACAGCTTTGGAATGAAAAATTGAAGAAAGGTAAAAGCATAGAAATTACAAACTCGTTTAGTGAATTTTTAAAAGTACAATTTAAAGAATTGTCGCTTGGTAAAATGATTCAGCTCATACGTGAAATTATTATCATTTTTAAAAATAATAACATAGCATGGTTTATTCCGGAAATGGAACGAAGTTTTGATAAAGATTTTTTTAAAGCATTAGATTACTGGGCTTCCGAAAGAAACGATTATGCCCATTTTAAAAACAATTTTTCGCCTGAAGAAAAATGTATCAAGCATGAAGAAAATTTAATTGTTGTCCTTCAAAAAATCTCATTTCTGGCAAAATACCAATTAGTGTCTGTTCGCGAGATTAAAGTTAAAAAAACTAAAAAATTCGGACCTGAATTTCAGCACGACGTGGGACTTATGAGCGGTACCAGCACCCCGTTTATCCAGCATACGCTAAAAGGACGCAGCTATTACGACAGCCATTCTGTTTTGCTTTTAAAAACTTTACAGACCGTGGATGAATATTTAAACCTTTCTCCTTTGATAATTGTGAACAACAATACGAACCTTATGTATGTAAGTAATAAAAATGACAAATTAAAATATATCGGCGTTGACACCAAAGACAAAGAAGAAAACGATTTATCTAACCTTGATATATACAATAACCTGAAAGAAGAATATGAAGATTTAATTTATTGTTTTAATCAGTAAATTATAATTTCAAATTTAATAATAACGGGATCATGAGCGCTAATCCTTATAAATTTCTCGAAAGTTTTAAAAAGGATGACCTGAATATTTTTTTTGGCAGAGATCGTGAAATTGAAGAACTATATCAAAAAATAAATGAAAGCCAGATATTGCTTGTTTATGGGATTTCAGGGGTTGGGAAAACTTCGATCATAAACTGCGGACTTGCCAATAAATTTGATACAGTTGATTGTTTCCCTGTACATATCCGGAGAGGCGGAAACATTAATAAAAGTTGGATTAATTCCGTAAACGGGGAAGAATCTCTTGAATCCTCTGTAAAATCTAAATTTCATGAATGTTACAAGCCTTTGTTTTTTATCTTCGACCAGTTCGAAGAGTTATTTATTTTTGGAAATAAATTTGAAATAAATGAATTTATAACAAATTTAGAAACCGTCGTATCTTTAAGTATTCCAACCCGCATTATTTTAGTGATACGGGAAGAATACCTGGCTCATCTTTCAGATTTCGAGAAAAAAATTCCGGATATTTTTAAAAACCGTTTGAGGATTACTCACATTTCTATTGACAGTGCAAAAGAATCAATAATTAAACCCTTAGAGAAATTAGGAATTAAAAACGATTATGCTATTGCTGATGAGATAACAAATCAAATGATTACCGCTTATCAGATAATTGAGTTAACCTATCTTCAAATATTCCTGTATAAATTTTACGAATTTGCATCGGAAAATAAGACAAATAACCAAATTTATCTTTCACGGGAATTATTGAATAAATTCGGCAAAGTTGATGATAAAATAAATGAATTTCTTACCAATGAATTTATCAATAAAGATTCAGGAATCATAAAAAGATCTCTTATCCTGTTTGTTTCAAGCGAAGGGACCACGCAGAGTGTAAAGATAGAAAGGCTAAAAGATTTCTTAGGCAATCAGAAAGAATTGGTTGAAACAGTTTTAAAAGGTCTTGATAGTATTATTATTAAAACCGACGATCAAATAGAACTGAAACATGATGTTCTTGCACGTGCAATTTATAACGATTCTTTAAAAATTATCCGCGATTTGCATTTTCTTAAGAGGCAATTAGAATATTGTTTAAGAGAAAAAGAACTTATCCCTAAAGATTTAATAAGAAAATTAAATCCTTATAAAAAACATTATTTGAATTTCTTTGAAAAAAAAGAAAGAGAAGCAATCAGGGAAAGTGAAAAAAAATCGAGGATATTTAAAACCGGATTAAAATTTTTTTCTGCTATGATTCTGGTTTTCCTTGCTTTTATTATTGTACCGCCAAGCAGTAAATATTTTATCCAGAAACAGCAAGACGATGCTATTACAAAAAAGATTTTAAAAGAATATAAAGAAACAGAAGGATATAAGGATAAATACAAGGAACTTCAGAAGCGATACCTTAAAGGCAGGACAAAAGATGTTTTAATCGAAAGTCAACCGCAATTTAAGAATTTTAGGTTAGATATTACTGAAGTCACTGTTGAAGAATTTCAGTTGTATTGTTCTGAAATGAATATTAAAATGCCTCCTCAACCGAAAGGGTATAATTTGGAAGACCCCGTAGTAAATGTAAATTTTACTGAAGTTTGGGGATTTGCAAAATGGTGTGGGAAGCGCCTTCCGACAATGGAAGAAATGAATTATACATTATCTCACTATGGGAATTGTATATCTATGCAGGATTTTAAAAAAGAATTTGAATGGACATCTGATAGAGCTTATAAAAATAATGTATATTTTTATTTTCTTAAACCTGTTTCATTTAAAATACCTAATGCTAACTACTATTTACAACCTCATTCCAGAAAACATTTTCAAGGTCTGGTTGGCTTCAGATGTGCAAGAGATATAAAATGATTTTATTAATATGATGGCGATTGTTTGCATTACTTAAAAAACATGAAAGAAATTGAAATAGATACATTGAATGCGAAAGCGTGGCAGCTTCGCTATAAAGACATGCCCAAGGCTTACGAGCTTGGCAGGCAGGCCCTGGACTTATCTCAAAAAATAAATTATTTCAAAGGAATTGCTTATGCAAAACTTAATTATGCGCTGTGTTCTTTCCTCCTTTCGAAAGAAGAAAATATCCTGGAAATGCTGCTTGACTCCCTGAAATATTTTGAGAAAAACCCTGGAGAAAAAGGCTATGCCGGATGCCTGTACTATCTTGGTAATGTGTATGAGCATCATGGCGACTATGATAATGGAATGAAATACTGCATGAAGGGTTTGCGGGTTGCAGAGCAGCTTGGTTTGAAAGAAGAGCAGGGAGATGCATTAAGTGTGATAGGTTTAATTTACAGCCGGCTTTCTGATTTTGAACAGGCAATCGAGAACTATAAAAAAAGCTTCGCAATCCGTGAAGATATTCATGATATGAAAGCGGCGGCTTCATCGTTGAATCTGATAGCCCGTTCTTATGCGCTGATGTGTGATTATCCGTCTGCCATTGAATACTATCAGAAAAGCCTGATTTTGCGGAAAGAGATGAATGATTCAGGCGGACTGCCCTGGACCTATATCGGGCTTGCCAGTTTGTACGAAAAAATGGATGACCATGAAAAAGCAATCGGGAACTACCATGCCAGCTTAGATGCAAATTCACATACCAATGATAAGCGCTGCGATTTGTACTGCAATCTCGGTTTGGGAAAAATTTACACGCAACAAAAAGAAACCAATGCCATTGATTATTTAACCAAAGCATTAGATATTGCCAATACATTAGGGGCAAAGCCTTTAATTTACGAACTGCACCTTGCGCTTGCCGGATATTATGAAATGACCGGCGATCTGAAAAAAAGCTTGGAATATTTTAAACAATTTCATAAGTTGAAAGAAGAAGTTTTAAATATCGAAACTCATAACAAAATAAAGCGGCAGCAGATCAGGTTTGCAGTTGAAAAATCCGAGAAAGAAGCGGAAATTTATCAGCTCAGGAATGTGGAACTGAAAGCTGCATTCGACGAAATAGCCGAAAAAAATTATAATATAACCGCAAGCATCCGGTATGCGCTGAGAATTCAAAAGACCATATTGCCGCCCGATGAATCCATTGCACGATTATTGCCGGAACACTTTATTTTCTATAAACCGCGCAATATTGTGAGCGGCGATTTTTACTGGGTAGAGGAACATGAAGGGTTGGTTTTCTTTGCTGCGGTTGATTGCACGGGACATGGCGTACCCGGCGCTTTTATGAGCATTATCGGGAATAATTTTCTGAACCAGGCATTGCACGAAAATCATATTCACAGGCCATCGGAAATCCTTAATTATTTAAGTAAGGAAATCAATTCCCATTTAAGAAAAAAAGATTGTGAAGATATTGTTCAGGATGGAATGGACCTGACGCTTTGCAGGATTGACAGGGAAAAAATGATCATGGAATTTGCCGGCGTTCACAATCCGTTGTATTTTACCAGGAATAATGAATTGATAGTTCACAAGCCGGATTCCTATCCGGTAGGCGAACCGTTTGATGAAGAATTCACCGGTTACACCAATAATGAAATTCCTTTGCAGAAGGGCGATTTGATTTATATTTTTTCCGACGGTTTTCCTGACCAGTTTGGCGGAACAGACAGAAAAAAGTTCATGAGCAGACGGTTCAGGGAAATTTTATTGGACATTCGCAATTTATCCATGCCGGACCAAAAAATAAAACTCGGGGAAGTTTTCGACAACTGGAAAGGTTCCGTTCACCAGGTAGATGATGTGCTGGTAATGGGAGTGAGGATTTGAGTTTTACAGGACGCCCCGATGGGGCTTGTGTTTTATGAATTTGAATCCGTTTCCACAAACAGACCGCAACTACGATGCTATTCAATAACCAACTTCTCCGCCTTTACCGTTTTGCCGCCTTGAATAAGATTACACAAATATGTACCTTTTGCCCAGCTTTTGGTGATGATTTCAGTTTTGCTGTTACTCTCTTTAATTTGGATGGTTTTTACCAATTTCCCCTGCTGGTCTGTAATTCGTAATTCGCTGCCACCGCTGCCCTTTGATTCCACTTCGATAAACTCAGTGCAACGCCTGAAGGGAGCAGCCGCACCAGTAATCTCAATGGTAATGCTGTTATTTGCCGGATTCGGAAATATTTGCAGTGTGGCTTCTTGTTTTTTTGTTTCAGGAATCTTGTTGTAAATATCTGAAATAACAATAGTTTTCTGCGCCGTTCCATTGCACCACAATTCTGTAACATGCACCGTAACATTGAAAACACCCGGCTGGTGGTAAATATGCACAGGACTCCAAACCGTGTCTGTGCCTGAGTCGCCAAAGTTCCACTGCCAACTGTTTGCATGGCTGTTGTTGTTGAAAAAAGGAACGCTCACAGTATCATTGTGCAAATAGAATGTATCTGCATCTGTGTAAATTGCAGGATTGAAATAAATACAGGCAGTATCAGGCGGCTCGTAGTAGCGGGCTATGCCTGTGGCATGCAACCCGTTTATTTTTGAAAACATGCCTCCAACAATAAGTTCATCGTTAAACACAGCCATAGCGCCTATACCACCGCCAATGATACCGGTTGCAATGGAGTCCCAGCTATTGCCATTCCATTTCGCAAGAAACTTTATAGGCTTATGTCCAATAGTATCAAAATTACCGCCAACAAATAATTTACCTCTGTAAGTAATTATACTTCCAATATTACCTATACTTGAATCCATAAGTGTCCATGACTGACCGTCCCATTTTGCCAACATGCCAAAATGTGTGCCTGTGCTATCGGGTACACCCAGAAAACCGCCGGCATATAACACATTTGCAATAGTATCAACATACATAGATTGCACCTGTTCGTATAAACCCGAGCCAAGAGGCTGCCAGTGCTGGCCGTCCCAGCGGGCAACTGCTTTGATTGGGTGGCCGCTTACATAATTAAAACAACCTCCGATATGAATTTGATCATTATAAACAACACTGGTTAAAACCAGTGCATTGTCATCATCAATACCATGCTCCATAGTTATCCAATTAGTACCATCCCATTGAATTACAAAACGAAAATTCGATAAGTAAATGCCTATTGTACCACCTAAAAACATTGTGTCATGCAACCATGAAAGCGTGTATGGATGGTCTAAGGCTGAAGATAATGAACCTTTAGGTATAGAATCCCAATTTTGCCCATCCCATTTAGCTAAGTTGCTTAAATTTGCCACATTATTTAGTTGCTGAAACGGGCCGCATAAATATAAACAGCCTTTATAATATTTCATATCTCTAAGATCAAAAGGCCCCCCATCAATCACTATAGATTTCCAGTATTGCCCATTCCAATAGGCTAAATTAATGGCAGTATCTGAACCAATACGAGTAAAGCCACCATACACAAATAATTTATAATTATGAGTATATAACTCGCCTATTCCAAGTTCAAAATAATTTTGTGGATCATAATACCACAAGCTATCACCGAAATTCACGCTCCATGATTGTGGTTTTGCCTGAGAAGAAACAATAGCAAATAATATTATTAGTAATACTTTTCTCATGTTTTTTTACAAAGGTAAAAAATCCCCTTGTATTTTTTATTACAAGGGGATTAAAAATCTATTTAATCAAAATCATTTTTTTCCATTCCAATGTTTCACCGTCAATAGTAAGGCTGTAAAAATAAACCCCGCTTGCAAAGCTTTGTGTTTTCAGTTCGAGTATATTCTCGCCTTCTTTTGCTTCGAGCGATTGCAGCAACATTCCCCTTGCATCATAAATGTTAATAAATCCTTTTCTGCCTTCGCTTAGATAATACGGAATATTCGTGGTTTCATTAAAGGGATTAGGGTAATTATCGCCAAGGTATTCCATATATTCAAGATTTTTTTCAAACACCGGTATATTGGTTTCCTGACTCATAAATCTACCGGTTATATTCCCTTCTGGATGCGCAAATTCTTCATTAAACAGCAGGCTCAATATGCCCTGTGCATTGGATGTGGCTAAGTTCTCGGGTTGCTGGTATGCCAGGCTGCGCACCAATTGCAGTTGGGCGGGGCTCATATCGTATAACGATTTATGCTGCGCAGCCAAATCATAGAGCATATTGTACAATGCCAGCCAGTCGGCTATATCCTGGTTTACCGGGTATATACTGTTAAGTTTTGCAGAAGCCGCTGCCAGATTAGTATCCACTATATACGTTGCAGCAAGGAGTTGTTTGGCATCAATCGTATTTTCATTTTCGAGCAATTGCAGGGCCACGCTTCGCTGGTTTGTGTCAAGCAATTGGTTTATCACCGTACTCAGGAGCATGTTCCTGTTGTGTTCCAGGTCGCTTATCTGCTGCTGCAAATATGCAGGGGTAACCACACCCGTGTTGCTTATATACATTGCCTTTAACTGGTTTGCAATGCCGGGAGGCAGCGAAGCGAGTTTTGCAAGGAAATAAGGCAACACATTGCCAGACACGGGCAGGTTGGGCGATAATATTTCTTTAAACAGGCCGGGCGCAAGCGCAGGATTTTTTATGATAACACTGATCAAAACCGTATCAGAAAGCGGCGAATTGTTTACAAGCATGGTCTTTAACTGGCCGTCCGGCAGGCTGTTGTTTTTCACTGCCTGCAATAATATTAATGTATTGCCTTTGTCAAGGTTTTGAGACAGGCTTGTTAACTGCTGCCTTAGCGTGCTGAGGCTGCTCAACTGCACGTTTAACTGCGCTATCTTCTGGCTAAGGCCTGGCGGCGGGATAGGTTGATAAACGCAGTTTGCAGGAACATCTGGAACAGTAATCTGCCAGGGAACTACATTTTGAAATACAGGCACGTACTGACCTGTATTAAGATAATAATAATTATACAAAGCGGATGAAGGAGTAAAAATATCTCTCCTTGCAGGTGTTTGATAAGTGTTCCCTGCGGGCTTTGCCGAATTGCCCTGGGCTGCAAGGCTGCCGTTATTACTCATGCACTTGAGATAATTAGTTGTATTCAGGTAATAATTATCAAAGTTATTACAATAAATTTTCAGGCTCGAATTATTGGCGTCTGTAGAAATACCTGTTTTACAGTTATAAAAATTATTTTGTGGTATAGGGTCTAAGTACCATGGCCCGATATTCCCGCTGCCTGTATTTGTATTGTATGCACTAATCCCGGTTGTGAACCAATAAAAATTATTGTAGTAGATATTATAGCCGGTAGAATTCCTTAAAGAGATACCCAATATGTGTTGAGATTGAGTGTTCAACTGACCCGGAATCCCAAAAGTATTATTCCAAATTTGGTCGTTTGTTCCGGCATTGATGGAGATGGCAACAGGTTTTGCATCCATAAATGTTGGATTGTAAATTTTGGTAAAAATACAACCACGGATAACATGCGAATTAAAATTTCCTGTAGGGTTGTCAAGAGAAATCCCTACTACCACATTATTAAAGAGCGTACCGTTTTCGACTTTAAATCTTGTATTGTACGATTTAATGCCATACACCATGTTATCGAAACTGCCGCCTGTTACAAAATTTGTCATATCACTGATTCTTTCGAGCATAATACCGGTATATGTTCTTTGCATATAGTTTGCCGCGCCTGCCCAGGGGTTATGAATATTGGGGTATGGTAATGAATTTGTGAAATTATAATACCCGTCTTTTAATGTATTTACACATTTGAATATACATGAATTAAAATAACATGCTACATCATCCCAGCCTTTTTTGGGAAGGAATTTCACATCAATACCATTGTCTAAAAAAGTCGCAGAACCTGCCTGGATTACACCGCCTGCAAATAAATTTTGAAATGGGTATGCCGGCATATTGCATGAAAAATTCTGCCTTGCGCCAAGTAACACGCCGATATGCGCATATTCTATCTTTGAACCTGATTGCATGATTAAC
>JACREX010000086.1 GCA_016212695.1 Bacteroidia bacterium | reverse complement strand
GCACATAAAAGCCTTCGTGATTTTTCATCTAAAAAGGGTGATAATATTTTGTTTCGTTCTGATATTAATTTTTCATCTTTCATATTGCAAAGATAAAACTTAATTACGAAATAACCAAGTTATTTAATTACATTGTCTTACCGGTTTTAACCGGCTTTAAACCGGCCCCGATATAGCCTGTTTTCGGTAGTACTTTTGTAATAGAAAGTAAAGTAAAATAAATTTAACGTTATGAAGACCATTAATAACATAATAGCGCTTAGCTTTCTGGTACTGATGTGTCAGAATGCAATAAGCCGTATGGTGTGTCCTCCGGATTCATCGTATTCATACAAAATTTTAAAGTCTGATGGAAGATTCACGCTGGGAGTAGATTTTAAAAAAATAATGTATGGCTATCCATTTCCTTACTCCACCTCGCACTTTGTTGTAAAGGTTGATGGCGAATATCTGACAAATGCAAAATACCTCAGCGTTTTTTCAAGTTTTTATTATGAGACGGAACTTATTGAAAGACGCTTCCTGTGGATATTCAAACTGAAGCCAAAAGTGAAAAGGACTCTGCATCAACTTGCAGAATCACCCGTAAAATATCTTCAGGACACTCTGTTTGTGAGCGGATCGGCTTTATCATCCCTGAAAACAGAAATATCATTCGATTATAAGGATGTTACCATTTATCAGAAGTTGACACCGGTTGATGAAAACCTGCAGGAAGTGCCAGCCGGAAGATACGGACAATATTACAGGGTGGATTATGTGATTGTAAATCGTTCAAATAAATCAAAAAAAGTGGGACTTCTGGTGCTTTTCGATACCATGATAGACAATAACGATGCATGCAGGATAGACCCTTTTCCGTCTGATAAGCCTGCAGAAATGTTCAGGGGTAAAGAGGGCTCTGTTTCAAAAGAAATAATATGTTCCAGGGGTTATGAGAAACATTTTTTTAAAGGGAATATACCTCGCCGGCTACTATTATATAAAGATGACAAAAAAGGCATAAAAGACTTAACCGGCGATCTAATTCTTTCAAAAGAAAAGGCTGTTTTACCGGATATGGTTTGTATTGGTCCCTGGCCTGATTACAATCTCGTGCTCTGGACTCCGGTCATTAATGCAACCAATAAATACAAAGACAGTGGCGTTTTACTGCGCTGGGACGAAAAAGAAGCGGCTCCTTCCTCTGTAACAAGATATACCACTTATTACGGTCTGTATAATACAGGCAACCTTCAACTGGTTGTTTCTGACCCTGAAAAAATGGCTTCTTTCAATGCCGCTGAACCTGAGATATTCCGTGGAGACAAGACAACACTGAAGTGGCAGGTGACCTTGCAGAATCAGATGAAGGTTAAGTTAGGGATACTGACAAATGAAGGAAAGAAAAACAAGATTATCTATATAGGAAACGAACATCCGGAAAGGGGAGAACTGGTTGTGAGCCCTATAGACAACAGGACTTACGTGATGGAGGTTTATGATGGCCGCAAACTTGTTGGTTCGTTGTTTGCCGATGTGACTGTTAAAATCAGGAAAGAGGAGTCAGATGGACGTTTCACAATGGGTAGCCGTACAGGAATGCCGGTCATGTATGGCTATCCATTTAATTTTCCATCAAGTTATTTTATTCTTTCCATTGACGGAAAATATGCTAGCAATAACCCGGAAATCGGACATGGAGCCGAGTACATAAAGGGAATCAGCTGGTTGGAAAAAGCCGGGAATAATACGATCTGTCATCAGACCGTATACAGCTATGGGGGACTGGACATTGTCCAGCGGTTAATTCCGGCCGGCAAGGAGAGAGACCTGCATTCATGGATTCCGGGCGAATTTTTTATTAAAGCAAATGATGAATTAGTGCCTGCTTCAATCGCCCTGCAACCATTGAATAGTAACGGTGTTACCTTTTACAGGGTAGAATATGAGATTAAAAACCTGTCAGGTGAAACCATGAATAATGTAGGTCTCTCTCTTGTATCTGATATTATGATCCGGGGAAAAGACGGTGGTTCGTTATATTCTGGCGGCAGAGACGCCATTGCTGCGAATGTTATTTATACAGGAAATAAGGTGCCCGATATGATTGCTGACAGCAAAATAACTGACAGCATATCGCTTATGTTCCGCTTTCCTGAGCAAAAAATTCAGCGTCCTGTGAAATTCTGCCTGTCTTATCCTTCCTTTTTGAATGACTTAGTATTTGATCCGGAAAAGGCAACCCAGGATTATTGTGAAGATGCCGCTGTACTATTTGCATGGGAGCCGGGTACCATGAAAAATAATGAAAAAAGTACCTGCGCCGTATTTATCGGAAGCATGTTAGACATCCCTCAGATACATTTTAACAATCTGGAGAAACAAAATTCTATCTCGGTTTTTTTTAATACAGGAAAATCTTTCTTGAGCCGCGAAAATATTTCAAAAATCACAGCTGCAGTAAAAAGCACCAATTACTCATGTATATTCATAGAAGGAAATTGCGATAGACAGGGCGCAGACAAAACTAATCATCATCTTTCTGAAGATCGTGCATTAGAAGTAAAAAAAGCCCTTGTGAAAGCCGGGGCTGATCCTGAAAAAATTCTTATTAAAATGAGCGGCGATATTAAAGCGGATAAACGTATCGAAAAAAATTCCCTTGATCGCAAGGTGGATATTAGTTTTTGGCAAAGTGGTGAAAACCCAAGACAGGTGTGTAAATGATTTTGGTTCGCAAAACGGTGTATAATACTTTATTCCCTGGTTTGAAATTCCACTTTATGTATTGCAGCAAAAGGGTTGTCTAAATGTAGCAGAACCCCATTTGAAAATGAATTACTGGTTTCGGTTTCCGGTTTTCAGTTGCTTGTCAGTTGTCATTAGTCATTTGAGTTGAAGGTTGAAAGGTGATGGGTTGATTTGAAAAATCGGAAATGGGCTAATGGTATTTTGTAAGCAGCGCCCTGAGCGGGTTGATAAACCTTTCGATAAGCCGTATATCTTCCGTGATGATCTCGGCGGTTCCTTTCATCTCCCGGCTGTATTCGAGTTTTTTCCCGTAGTTGCCGATAAGCCCGTTGGGCAGGCTCACCTCCACTGAATAGTTATTGTCAGTAGCCACTAATGAAATAGATTCGATCTTTCCATACAACATGCCATATTCCATATAGGGATAGTTGTCGAGTTTTATATTAACAAGCTGTCCGGCTTTTACCTTTCCCGATCCCCTGATGGGAAGTTCAAGTTTACCAAGGGTGCGGCTTGGCTTGTCAGGGATAATCGTCACCGCTTTATCACCGGCCTGAATGTTCTGATTGATAACCCAGTATTTTGTAAAAGTTACCTTGCCTTCAATGGGTGATCGAAGAACATATTTCTGCTCCCATGTATTGATCTGGCTCACTAAGTTGTCGTAAGACTGGTTTAACGCAGTTTTTAGTTGTTTATTCTGTTCTTCGCATTGCTGCTCCATGTCAATCACCGACTGCTGAAGTTGTGTGATCTGTATCTGTGTGTTTGAGAGAGTAGTCTTGGCTCCTTCATAACTGAATTTTTTCTGCAGAAGCGCGCTTTTTGATCTATCAAAATCTGCTTTAGCTGAAACCCCCTTGGCATATAACCCGGAGTCGCGGAAGAATTGCTGTTTTTCTATTCCTAATTCTTCTGTCAGCAACGATTCCTGCTTGATGAGCCGGTCGCAGAGCGCATTGTATTTATTTACCTGATCGTTGATGGAACGTATCTTTTTATGATGATAATCGGCTCTCAAAAATTGTGTGTAATCAGTATAACTTTTTATAAAACTGCCATACAGCGGCTGCAATTCTCCCAGATTGTAGTTTTCAGGGAACTTCGTACCGGCTGTGGAATCAATATATTTTAACGCTTCGGTTTGTGTAAGGGTTCTTTGTATTTTCGTAATTACCGCCCTGAATAAATCAAGTTTATTTTTTAAATCAAACACATCCTTATAGTTCGATGTATTCTCAAGAATGGCAATGCATTCTCCGTTTTTTACAACTTGCCTGTCTGTCACAAAAAGTTCCTGCAGTTTGCCGTTTACTTTTGCAACAAGAGTAACAGGTGGGTTTTCGGTAGTAATAACGATCGGCGAATTTATTATTTCCGGGTATTTGAAAAACCAACTGCCTGCAAGCAGCACGGCAATAACAGAAAATATCAGCGTGATACCCCACCTGATAATCCAGAGAGGAATATGTCCAAGAATTTCCTGTACTTCTTCGCTGCGGATTTCTATATCGTCTTTTTCTTCTGTCATGTTCCAAACTAGTGTTTTGACAAATTAATTTTGAAACTTGCTTTTTGTATTTTGTTTTTTTGTTAACTAATGTTGCAAAATTTAGTTGTTACTACACTTTTTATGCTCCGAGTTCCAATTGGTTTTTAATTAATTCGTAATAGGCTCCTTTATGTTCTGAGAGTTCAGCATGCGTACCATTTTCAACAATGCGGCCTTTTTCAATAACTACTATCTGGTCGGCATTTTTTACCGTACTGAGCCTGTGGGCAACCACAACCACAGTCCTGCCTTTAAAGAACTCGTCTAAGTTCTGCATGATTATTTTTTCATTGTTTGCATCAAGAGCATTCGTAGCTTCGTCGAACAGTAAAAAAGCAGGGTTCTTATATACTGCCCGCGCAATGAGTATCCTCTGTTTCTGCCCCTGGCTCAGCCCATGTCCGTCAGCCCCAATTTTAGTGTTATACCTTAACGGCAATGACTGTATAAAATCGTGAATATTTGCAACTTTTGCAGCATGGAGCAGTTTTACTTTATTGACCACTTCATCGCTGACGGCAATATTTTTAGCGATTGTATCAGAAAAAATAAAACCGTCCTGTAATACAGCGCCGCAATTCTGCCGCCAATCTTTCTGGCTGTAATTTTCAATCCTGTTTCCTCCAATATTGATCTCTCCTTTTGTGGGAGGATAAAATCCGAGTATCAGCTTAACCAGCGTGGTCTTTCCGCTTCCGCTGGTTCCTACAACAGCCGTTATTTTATTTTCAGGGAAAGTCAGATTCACATCATTAAGCGTCATCTCGGAATGCGGACCTTCGTACTGAAAAAACAGGTTTGATATTGTAATTTCTTTGCTTTCCGGCAAGGTTGATATTTTATTATCTTCCGTATTTTCTTCGTCGTCTTTACTATGAATTTCACCGAGCCTTTCAAGACTGATCTTTGCATCCTGGTATGCATGGATAAAATTTATCAGTTGCTGTACGGGAACATTCAACTGCCCGATGATATATTGCACGGCAAGCATCATACCCAGCGTCATGCTGCCTTCAACAACCGCTTTGGCTGCAAGGTACGAAATAAAAATATTTTTGGTCTCGTTCAGAAACAATGAACCTGCCTGCTGATACTGGGTTAAAGAAAGGCTTTTAAGATTTATTTTAAAGAGTCTTGCCTGTATTTTTTCCCATTCCCAGCGTTTCTGTTTCTCGCAGTTGTTCATCTTTATCTCCTGCATGCCGGTTATAAGCTGTATCAGGTTGCCCTGGTTATCGGAAAGTTGCCTGAACTTTTTAAAATCAAGGTTCCGTCTTTTTTTCAGGAAAAGTACAATCCATAGCGCATATAAAGCGGTGCCTATAACAAATAATCCGAATATTTTAAGGTTGTAAATGGCAAGGATGATCCCGAAGATAAAAAAATTAACAAATGAAAAAAGTATATCCAGCGTGGCAGAAGTAAGAAAATTCTGGATACGGGTGTGGTCGCCGATACGCTGCAGCAAATCGCCTATCATCTTTATATCAAAGAAACTGATGGGAAGCTTCATCAGCTTGATGAGAAAATCGGAAATCAGGTTGATATTGATCCTTGTGCTGAGGTGCAGCAATATCCAGTTCCTTATAAATTCAACGGTGGTGCGGCTGATGTACAATGTCAACTGGGCGATCAGTATAAGCCAGATAAATCCTATATCCCGGCTGTTGATCCCGAAATCAACAATTGATTGCGTGAGAAAAGGAAAAATAAGCTGCAGGCAGCTTCCTACAATAAGTCCCAACAATAACTGAAACAAGAATTTTTTATGAGGACGGAGATATAAGAACAGAAATCTGAAATTGGCTTTATCAATTTTTTCTCCGCTGTCATTATAAAAATCGGGCATGGGTTCCAGCAAAAGGCAGAGGCCTTTGTTTTCGCCTTCGCTGCGAGCGCTTATCCATCCATCAAAAAATTCCTGTTTCGTGTATTCAACAAGGCCTTCTGCAGGATCGGAAACAAATATTTTATTTTTTTTAATTTTATAAATTACAATGAAATGCTTTTGTCTCCAGTGTGCGATGCAGGGTAAAGACACTTCTTTAACTAAGGTATCGAATGTGATTTTCACACCCGCAGAGTGCATACCGATGGATTCTGCCGCATCGCTGATACCGAGCATAGAAACGCCTTCGCGGGTAATAAAACTGCGATCGCGCAGGGTCTGAAGCGAGTAAACTTTCCCGTAATGCTTCGCTATCATGCGCAGGCACGAGGGGCCGCAGTCCATGGCATCTAATTGTTTATAAAAAGGGAAACTCACTACTTAGGAATTGTTAAAAATTAAAGTTTACATTTTTATTAATGATGAATATCGAATACCTGCCCGCTTCGCAGCAGGCGGGTCGAACCGCAGAATTATGAAGTATTTAAACACTTCGACACCTGCCTGCCGGTAGGCAAGGTTCGTTATTCGGTGTTAATTATTCGATATTTTTAACTTTTAATAGTTCGGTAATTTTTGGGGTCATTTTGGGCTAAAGCCCGCTATTCGTGAGCGTTTTGAATTACCCCGACCTTAAGGTCGGGGTAATTGATAAAACGAAGAAATACCAAGGGCTTTAGCCCTTCATTAAAAAAAATT
>JACREX010000080.1 GCA_016212695.1 Bacteroidia bacterium | reverse complement strand
GTTTATCCCAATCCTTACCGGGATTATGTTTCGATCAATTATAACCTGTATAAAGCCGGAAAAGTTTGTGTTATTATTTTTGATATACACGGCAGGAAAATTGAAACTATTGTTGATATGAATCAGGCAGAGGGAAATTATTTATATACATTCCATGTAAAAAGTAAAGGACTATTGCCAGGCAATTACTTCATTCAGTTACAGGTGAACCATTCCGTTTATCTGAAAAAGATAATTCAGATTGAATAATCGGATTATCATTTTAATAAAAAGCCCCCGTTCGACGTAGTTTGAACTAAGCAAAGCGTTCTCATGAGCAAAGCGAATAAACTACGCCGCATAAAATAGCGGTCTCCTGTCCGTGCTAATATTGACAATAAAAAATAACGAATAATGAATAACGAATGAAGAATATCAAAGTAATTTAAAAATCTCCGCTAAACGTTGTTTCATGACTGCGCTTCACGATAAACCGGTGCTGCAGAGTTCAGATTTATTCTATGCAAAAACATTTGTAAAGCATAAATTAAATTTAAGAAATATGAAAAAACTCATGCTTTCGAAAACAGTGAAAGCGTAATATTGTACTATGTATAGCAGACTATATATAAAACGGGGTAAATTTGTACAGGATAGGTATAAAGGAATAAAGGTATAGAGTTTGTGCGCCATATACCTCTATACCATATACCTCTATGCCTATTAAGAATGTATTATTTTATCCCACTCTCAGTATAACTCGGATGATGAAAAATATATTAACCCTAAACAATAAATAATATGGCAGATTTTATTTATGAGAAACCTTTTCAGATTGAGAAGGACTTAACCACTTACAGGCTGCTTACGAAAGATTATGTTCAGGTTATAGAAGCAGGAGGAAGAAAGATACTTAAAGTGGATCCGAAAGGGTTGGAACTTCTTGCAAAAGAAGCTGTATCTGATCTCTCTTTTTATCTCCGCACTTCACATCTTGAAAAGTGTGCTAAAATACTTGACGATCCTGAAGCAACGGATAATGACCGTTTTGTTGCATATATCATGCTCAAGAATACGGTTATTTCTGCTAAAGGCGATCTCCCCTGGTGCCAGGACACCGGAACCGCAATTGTGATCGGCAAAAAGGGGGAACAGGTCTGGACCGGGGCCAATGATGCGGAATTCCTTTCAAGAGGTATATATAATACCTATAAGGAGAAAAACCTGAGGTATTCACAGGTCGTCCCGTTTTCAATCTTTGAAGAGAAAAATTCCGGCTCCAACCTGCCTGCTCAGGTTGACATATATTCTACTAACGGAAATTCGTATGAATTTCTTTTTATTACAAAGGGTGGAGGATCAGCTAATAAAACCTTCCTGTATCAGCAAACCAAGTCGCTGTTAAATGAAGAGTCGCTGACAAAATTTGTCAGGGAGAAGATAAGAGATATTGGCACTTCTGCCTGCCCTCCATATCATCTGGCGCTTGTCATAGGCGGGACTTCCGCTGAAGCGACACTTAAAACCGTAAAGGAAGCCTCTGCGGGTTACCTTGATCATCTTCCTGTGACAGGAAATGCCAGCGGACGCGCATTTCGCGATATTGAATGGGAAAAAAAGATTGAAAAAATATGCCATGAATATGGCGTGGGCGCTCAATTCGGCGGTAAATATTTTGTTCATGATGTGAGAGTCATCCGGCTTCCCCGTCATGCCGCTTCGTGTCCGGTAGGAATG
>JACREX010000083.1 GCA_016212695.1 Bacteroidia bacterium | reverse complement strand
TTGCAAACCACTTCTGGTTCCATTTTTGACAAACAGCTTCGAATCACAATGTGGACAACTGACAATAGGTGCGCCCTCCAGTAAGACGGTCTCACTAATCCTACTTGAATTTAGCTCTTGCAATAGCTCCTGCCTTTCCGTCTCAGGTAGAATCTTGAAAAGTGCAAATATATGTTCTTTCGTATTCATCGTATATTTAATATTTGTGCCAAAGGTAAGCAAAAATTATTAATCAACCATCAATTAGATAAGAGCCTAAAGTATTAAAAAGAATGAAGGTATACCCCGGAAATTCTTCGATCTTGGGAATCTGGTTATCATCGAAGCAATCTTCAACCGAAAGGGGATGGATGTTTAATAATCCGATCAGCTTGGCGAGTTCTTCTTTGGCCGGCTGATTATAATTGAGCCATAAATACCCTTCTGCGTTTGCTTTGGTAATGCCCTCTTCAACTGTTGCAACCCGGTTAAGAATTCCTTTTTTATTAATATGGTAGAAGCAGGTTTCTGACATGGTGTACTCCTTTTTTATTATTTAGGATTTGCGATTTAGGATTTAGGATTTTATTTTACTTCATAAATCTTCAATCTTCAATCGTTAATCGTTGTTCAATATTCGGTTTATAATTTAGATAATTGCCGCCCTGCTTTTTCTAAGGTTTCATCGTCTTTTGCAAAACAGAATCGCAATATTTTATAATCGTTTTTCTGATGATAAAACACAGATACTGGAATAGACGCAACACCGATTTCTTTAGTGAGGCGAATGGCCAGGTCATAATCATTTTCATCAGTTATTGTAGAGTAGGAAAGGTTTTGAAAATAACTTCCATTGGATGGGATGAAACTGAACCTGGAATTTTTTACGGCATCTAAGAATTTATTCCGTTTCGCTTCATAAAATGCAGGAAGGTTTATATAGTGTTCCGGTTTTTTAAGAAATTCAGCCAATGCGTATTGTACCGGGGTAAATGTGGCAAATGTAAGGAATTGATGCACTTTCCGGAATTCAGCGGTGAGATTTTTTGGCGCCTGGCAATAACCGACTTTCCATCCCGTAACATGAAATGTTTTTCCAAACGAACCGCACACAAAACTTCGCTCCTGCAGAACAGGGTGTGTCATCAACGAGCAGTGCGGGATGCCGTCAAAAATTATGTGTTCATACACTTCATCACCCAAAAGGAAAATATCGGTATCATTAACAATATCTGCCAACTGTTGCAGATCGGATACATTAAGAACACTGCCTGTGGGATTGTGCGGCGTATTTATAATAATGAGTTTTGTTTTTTCCGAGATTTTATTTTTCACTTCCTGCCAGTTGATTTTATACTCGGGTGGAGTAAGCGTGATGTAAACAGGTATTCCCCCGTTCAGTTCTATGGCCGGGACATAGCTGTCGTATGCCGGTTCAAAAACGATCGCTTCATCACCGGGTCTCACAACGGCAGAAATAGCGGCAAATAATGCCTCAGTCCCGCCCGAAGTTACTGTGATTTCGGTATCCGGATGATAATTTATTTTATAGAGTTCAAAAGTTTTTTTTGCGATTTCTTCTCTCAGTTCTTTAACGCCTGTCATAGGCGCATACTGGTTAAACCCTTTTTTCATATATTCGTTCACCAGCGCTATCAGTTCGGGTGATGCCGGAAAATTAGGAAATCCCTGCGACAGGTTCAGCGCCTTGTATTCGGCTGCAAGAGCAGACATCACCGTGAAAATCGTTGTTCCTACATGTGGTAACTTGCTTTTGATTTCAGGTTGTTTCATCTACTGAAAAATTTTTGAAGATAATTTTAGCGAAAATACAATTTTATATGATAGGAAGATTAAATACTTAAATTAAAAATGGAATAAAAGTACAATAAGTAATCGGTATTCGGTTCCGCCTACGGCGGACGGTAACCTTGCCTACCGGCAGGCAGGTCGGTAGTTTTTTACTTGACTGACGACTGACGATTGACGACCGACGACTGATTACCGATTACCGCTTACCGCTTACCGCTTACTGCTTACCTATAAAATTTAGACTATTCTAAGTAACAGGGTTTTCATATTCTCCGCAAAATCGGGTAAGTCTCTGAGGGGGTTATAAAATGGGCTGCAAACGGCTTCTTTGCCGATATGATTATAATAGCCTTTTATGAATTGCCGGTGAAGCGTATAAAAATGCTCTTCGTTTTCATTTTTTTCATTTTCTTTTCTCGAAAAAAGTAATTCCTGAAATAAAATATTTTTGCTGATACACTGGTTAAGATAAAATTTTACAAGATCAATACCTAAGTGAATCACCACCGTGAACCGGCCATAATATTTACGTTTGCAAAAGAAAAAATTTATTTCTTCAACATTTGTGTTTGAAACCTGATCTGTTGTTTTATCGAGATTATTGACAAATTTGAATCCTTCCGAAATGATGGCGCTGGCAATATCCTCGTTTGGCGTATTGTGTAAATATTTATAAACCGTATTTTCATAACCAATAAAATCACGAAAATCCAGATTCTCTTTTCTAAATATCAGATCAGACATATATATACTGCAAACGGTTACAAATTTAACTTTTATTGAACAGACATTGTCAAATTGTTATATTGCTAAATTGTTATAAATCAATCATTAATAGTCTATGTGATAATTAAAATAACCATTTAACAATGTCAACAATTTAACCATTTAAAGTATAGTATAAATCTGTAAGCAGATAAATTACACCAAATCATAAATTTGCATTTAGCAATTTAAAATTTTCAGTTGATGTCGCTTCTTCCTTTATATGATGTGATTGTAGTAGGCGCCGGCCATGCAGGATGCGAAGCTGCTGCCGCTGCCGCGAATCTTGGTTCAAAAACGCTGCTCATTACAATGGACATGACTAAATTTGCACAGATGTCGTGCAATCCGGCAATGGGTGGTGTTGCAAAAGGCCAGATAGTGCGCGAGATTGATGCGTTGGGCGGATATTCAGGGATTGTAACCGACAGAACCATGATCCAGTTCCGGATGCTGAATATGTCTAAAGGACCAGCCATGTGGAGCCCGAGAGCACAATGCGATAAGACAAAGTTCTCTATCGAATGGAGAAATATTCTTGAAAGAATCCCGAATTTACATTTCTGGCAAGATAATGTTGTAGCATTGATTATAGAAGGAAATACTGTAAGGGGCGTTAAAACTCAGTTTGGTATTACTGTTTATTCAAGAAGCGTAATATTAACCACCGGCACTTTTCTTAACGGATTAATGCATATTGGAAAAACTCAGGTAAAAGGAGGCAGATATTCCGAGCCGCATTCTTATGGGTTGACAGAGCAATTATCAGAATTGGGATTTTCTGCAGGCAGGATGAAAACCGGAACTCCTGTGAGAATAGATGGCCGCACAATAGACTTTTCTAAACTAACAGAACAAAAAGGCGACGAAAGAATTGTTAATTTCTCATACCTTCACAACAATGATATTTATTTAAAGCAAAAGAGCTGTTATATTGTATATACTGACGAGCAGGTGCACGAGTCTTTACGAACCGGACTGAATGAATCTCCTCTTTATGATGGAACCATTCAAAGCATCGGGCCGCGTTACTGCCCGAGCATTGAAACCAAGCTGGTTACTTTTTCTGAGAAAGACCGTCACCAGTTATTTCTCGAACCAGAAGGTGAAGATACGGTTGAATATTATCTTAATGGTTTTTCTTCTTCCTTAGACTGGCAGGTTCAGTTGAAATCACTTCGTTTGATTAAAGGATTTGAGAATATCCGGATTTTCCGGCCAGGCTATGCAATAGAATATGATTATTTTGACCCGACTGATCTGAATCACACCTTAGAAACAAAGCGAATTAATAATTTATATTTTGCAGGGCAGATTAATGGAACAACAGGCTATGAAGAGGCCGGATCGCAGGGATTGATCGCAGGGATTAATGCTTCTTTAAAACTTAATGGAAGCGCAGAATTTATTCTAAACCGTGATAATTCTTACATTGGCGTTTTGATTGACGATCTTGTTACCAAGGGCGTGGATGAACCTTATCGTATGTTTACTTCCAGGGCGGAATACCGTATTTTGCTCAGGCAGGATACTGCAGATATCAGGTTAACAGAATTGTCGCACAAGATTGGCTTGGCTTCTTCTGACCGTCTTGTGATAAAAAAAGAAAAAGTCAATGCGATTGAATGTATAATTGATTATTGTAACAAAACCAGCATTGAACCAAATCTTATAAATAATTATCTTATCAGTATCAATTCATCAGCAATAAATACCAAAACAAAACTTAATAGTATTATCAAGAGGCCGGATGTTGCTTTAAAAGAAATATCAAAGTTATTACCCGGGTTACAAAAAATATTTGAAACGATTCATCACAGATATGATGATGTTATTGAATCTGCTGAAATTGAAATAAAATATTCGGGATATATTGAAAGAGAAAAGTTACTGGCTGAAAAATATAATCGTTTAGAAAATATTAATATTCCTGCCCGGGTTAATTACGATGAGTTAAAATCAATATCAACAGAAGGCAGGCAAAAATTATCTAAAATTAAACCAAAGACAATTGGTCAGGCTTCTCGTATTAGCGGAGTGTCACCTGCTGATATTAACGTACTTTTAGTTTATTTGGGAAGATAATGTTTCACGTGGAACATTTTAAAATTAATAAAAATGAATATAATTTTTGGTAAAATAGTAGATGTTCAAAACAGAAGGATTTTCAATGGAGAGATACTCTATGAGAATGGATTTATAGCTGAGGTAAGGGAGATGGACAAGGTATATGAAAACTACATCATGCCCGGCCTTATTGATTCTCATGTACATATTGAAAGCTCTATGTTGACACCACAGCAATTTGGCAAATTAATTGTTTCACGGGGAACTGTAGCCACAATTTCTGATCCGCATGAAATAGCCAATGTACTTGGGCTATATGGTATCAACTATATGATTGACAATGCTAAACTATCACCATTAAAATTTTTCTTTGGCGTTCCATCGTGTGTTCCGGCTACATCATTTGAAACCTCGGGCTTCATAGTAAACTCATCAGATGTTGCTGATTTTTTAAGCCGGAAAGAAATTATAGGATTGTCAGAAATGATGAATTATCACGGTGTTATTCTTAATGATCCGGAAGTTTTCAGTAAATTAAATGCAGCCAGAGAATTCAAGAAACCAGTTGATGGCCATGCGCCACAGGTTACAGGTAAGGAGCTAAAAAAATATATTGATTCAGGCATCACCACAGATCATGAATGTTCAAGTCTTGACGAAGCCATAGAAAAAATAAAATCAGGCATGAAGATACAAATCCGCGAAGGAAGCGCAGCGAAGAATTTTGAATCGCTGTTTAAATTAATTGATCAATATCCGGATCAGATAATGCTCTGCACAGACGATTCTCATCCGGAAGATATCATCCGGGAAGGTCATATTGATAAAATAATCAAAGCCGGGATAGCCAAAGGAATTGATATTTTTAACCTGCTTAAAACAGCCACCATTAATCCCGTTAAGCATTATAATCTCAATGTCGGGCTATTGCAGGCGGGAGACCCTGCAGATTTTATTGTTGTAGATAATCTTAATGACTTTAATGTTTTACAAACTTATATTAATGGTATAAAGCTTTTTGATAAGGGGAAGCTTCATTTTAAATTGCGGGGTAATCCAATAGAAATTAATAATTTTAAAAGGACATCGGTTCTTTCATCCGATTTAAAAATAAAAGCGTTAAGCAATAATATCAGGGTGATTGTTGTTGAGGATGGAGAGCTACTAACGAAATCGAATATTTATCCGGCTACCATAGCGAATGGTTATGCTGTTCAGGATATTAATAATGATATTCTTAAGATTGTGGTTCTTAACCGCTATGATGATGAATCAAAACCGGCATCCGGTTTTATAAAAAATATAGGATTGAAACGGGGAGCAATAGGCACGAGCATTGCTCATGACAGCCATAATCTGATTGTTACAGGCACGAACGATATTGACATTATTAATTGCTTTAATATTCTGATCGAAAATAAAGGGGGACTTGCCGCTTGCTGTGGAAGCGAATCAATGTCTTTGCCGCTTGAGGTTGCCGGTTTGATGTCGAATAAAGATGGAATTGCGGTTGCTGAAAAATATAATCTGCTCAAGCAGAAAGCTCATGAATACGGATCAAATCTGAAGGCCCCATTCATGACTTTGTCGTTCATGTCTCTTTTGGTAATACCTGAATTAAAACTCGGGGATAAGGGGCTTTTTGATGTTAAAAAATTTGAATACACCTCGCTGTTTGAATAAAAATCACATTAACCCGCATTGCAGCTAAAGTCACTAAAACAGTCAATTTTCTGTTGATACAGCGCCTGTAATAACCGCCACGCTTGCGCCGCAGCCAAGCCTGTTTGCCCCGGCATTAATCAAAGCAATGGCCTGATCATAACTTTTTATTCCGCCGCTTGCCTTTACTCCCATTTTGGGTCCAACGATTCTGCGCATTAAGATAATGTCGGGAACTGTTGCGCCACCGCCCGAAAAACCGGTGCAGGTCTTTACAAAATCAGCATCCGCTTTTTTGGAAATTTCACAGGCCAATATTTTTTCTTCTTCGGTTAACAAGCCGGTTTCAATGATTACTTTTAATATTGTAGTACTTCTGCATGCCCGTTTTATGGCCTTAATATCTTCTTCTACTAATTTTAAATCTTTTGATTTTAACGCGCCGACATTGATCACCATATCTAATTCATCGGCTCCGCTGCTGATAGCGTTCCTGGCTTCAAAGGCTTTGCTCCGGGTATCCATTTCGCCCAAAGGAAATCCAATTACCGAACAAATTTTAATACCCGATCCTCTCAACCTTTTGGTGACAAACGGCACCCATCCGGAGTTGACGCAAACTGATTTGAATTTATATTTAACCGCTTCGTCGCATAATTTTTCAAACTGCGATTTAACAGCTTCCGGTTTAAGCAATGTGTGATCTATATACTCGGCTAATTCAGCGGGAGACATCAGGAGTTTGGAATGCGAGGTATCAGCATTTTGCTGTTTATGCAAATCATGGGTTTTCATCTTTTCATTAAGCCGCGACATTACTTCTTTTGTAATTTTGTCTATTAATTCATTTTGATCCATATCTTTCTGAATATATTAAATCTTAATCAAGAGTATTCTTATTAAACACTCCTCTCAATTGCCATCATTTTATTTATCCGTGGCCAGTGCCTGCCGCCTTCAAAGCGGGTTTCGAGCCAGAGTTTAGCCATAGAACATAACTCATCGGCAGTATGCTGAGCCGTTCCCATGGTGAGCACATTGGCATTATTATGTTCCCGGCTGTTTACAATAGTTTTCAGGCTCCAGCATAGAGCTGCCCGTATTCCATGAACCTTGTTGCATACCATGGATGAACCGATACCTGCTGCATCAAGCATGATACCGCGGTCGCATTCGCCGCTCACCACTTTTTTTGCAACCGCAACGGCAAAATCAGGATAATCAACTTTGGTTGTGCTGTTACTTGTACCCACATCAACAACTTTATATCCCAATGCCTGCAGATAAGTCTTCAGCAATTCCTTTGAATCATAAGAACCGTGATCCGCACCGATTGCAATTCTTTTTACCTGGTCGGTGTTATTTAGCGTATCGTTATTTGAATCAGTCCTCATTATGTAATAATTTCTTGTGTTCTCTTTTATCACAAATTAATTTCATCAACAATTCCTGCCACAACGGATTTTATTGTGAACGAATCCGGTTCATTAATAACATCTCTTGCCGAGTTTCCCTCATCAATGGTAAACACGGTATCTCCCACGCCTGCCTGAACCGCATCCACGGCAAGAAAGGATTTGCCTTTCGGATTTCCGGCAGGGTCAATCGGCTGAATGATCAAAATCTTTTTTGATTCGTAGCCCTTTGCTTTGATTGTGGAAACTACGTTTCCTATAACTTTTCCCAGTATCATTTTTTATCCTCAACAAACATGTCATCAACAATTCCCATAATAGCTGCATCGCAGGGATTCATCACGGTTTCAATAACCCGGCCGGCTTCTTTGCTTATTTCGTAATAAATCAGCTCGCCAACGCCGGCCTGAATGGTATCTACCACCACAATCGTATCTCCGGTATTTATTAAATTCTCATCGAGCGGCTGTACCAAAAGTAATTTTAAGCCTTCAAAAGAGTCAACTTTCTTGGTGCTTACAACTCTGCCTGTTACTCTGCCTAGTTTCATGTTTTTTTATATTAGTAATCGGTGATCGGTAATCAGTGAACGGTGGTAACACTGATTTTATTCATCGATTATTGTTCTGTGTTTTTATTATTACAAAATTGATCGGATTTAGCGATCATGGAATTCAACATCTTCCCTAATGAAGCATAATTTTTCAATAAATTATCTGCATCTTTTCTTGAAATATAATTACAATCAAGGGCTGTTTCAATCCAATGTTGAGTTTCTAATTGTTCACCATCAGCATCAGTTAATTTACTAATAAAGTGTTTTTCGTATTTTCTTTTTGCCCATGATTCTGCGATTTGAGCCCCGATAGACCGTGACGATCTCCTTATCTGGTCAACAAGAGAGTATATTTCTTCTTTAGGAAAACTTTTAGTTAAATCATAAATTTCTCTTGATAGTAATATTGAAAGTTTATAAACCTCTAAATCCCTATAACTATTAGCGTGATTCATAATTTACTTATTTATTCTTCACAAGATTCAGTTACTATCATTAAATGATTTTACCGATTACTGTTTACTGCTCACCGATTACCATTTATTATATAATTCTAAAATAATCAACCAATGTGCATCGCCGTTCTCTTGTGAATGTTTTTGCTCTTGTCACGCCTTCGCCCGTTGGGCTGGCTATGGTAAATGACGCAAAGCCTGCGCCTCCATATCCTAAACCGGCATAGCTCGGACCGTTTTTTATAAAAATTGAACAGTTCATGGCTTTGGCCATCTTGCTCAGTTTTGCTATATTTAATGAATGCATGATTGCCGTGTGCCTGAATCCGTGTTCGCATTCAACGGCAAGGTCAATGGCAGTATCCACATCCTTTACCCGTACCAGGGGCATCACGGGCATGAGCTGTTCTGCCCACACCAACGGATGTTCCCGTCCCACTTCGCAAAGTAAAAGTCTTGTGGAAGCAGGAACCGATAACCCGATATCTTTCGCAATAAAATCAGCATTTTTACCAACATATTTTTTATTTGACATCCCTTCTTTGCCCGGACCTCCTGGTTCTGTAATTACCAGTTCTGTTATTTTTTTTACCTGGTCATCATTTAATTCGTAGGCTCCGTTTTTCTTCATTTCTTCTTTCAGCCGGTCGGCAACAGAAGCGACAACAATGATTTCTTTTTCGCAAATGCAAATCACATTATTATCGAAAGCGGCTCCGTCAACTATATCTTTTCCGGCTTTTGCAATATCTGCGGTTTCATCAACCACGCAGGGCGGATTTCCGGGGCCGGCCGCAATTACTTTTTTCCCGCTGTTCATGGCAACATTAACCACTGCCGGCCCGCCTGTAACAACAAGAATGGCAATTTTCGTATGAGACATCAGTTCTTTGGCCGATTCGATTGTCGGTTCATCAATGCAGGCAAGAAGGTTTGCCGGGCCTCCGGCTTCAATAATTGCGTTATTCAAAAGACTCACCAAGTGGCAGGATACTTTTTTTGCTGCAGGATGCGGATTGAATACAACGGCATTGCCGGCGGCAATCATACCGATACTGTTGCAGATAATAGTCACCACAGGATTGGTGCAGGGTGTAATCGATCCGATTACGCCATAAGGAGCCCGTTCTACCAATGTGAGGCCATGATCATCTGAAAAGGCCTCTGGTTCTATATCTTCAACGCCGGGTGTTTTAAATATTCCCAGTTCATTTTTATTGATTTTATCTTCCCATCGGCCAATACCTGTTTCTTCATGGGCCATTTTAGCTAATATTTCATTGTTGGTCAATAAAATCTTCCGGATATTTTCAATAATTTTTTTCCGGGTTTCCAAGGTTAATTTGCTATATTCCTTAAAAGCCAAATCTGCTGCGGTTATGGCATTATTGAGGTTAGAAAATACGCCGATGCTTTTACCGCCCGTATATTTGGTCTGTACCAGGTTCATATCTTTAATCACTTCCTGAACTAAGAGGCGAATATTTTGTTCTAAATTATCCACTGTTTGACCCTCCTTTTACAAAAAAAAACGGTTTTATTTCTTTATGCGGCTGCGGGATGATCGTCTCCATACATAAGCGGTCTTTTGCTTTTGCAGAAACAGTTCCTGCTTCCATGGCCGCTTCAACGGCATCTAAGCTGCCCATCATTTTCACATAGGATTTCCCGCCAAATCCAACGGCCAGCCGTATTTCAATAATTTTTACCCCGCCTGCTTTTACCGCTTTATCTGCGGCGTCAATACCGGAAACTACCGATGTTGTTTCTATAATCCCGATAGAATCCCAGGTATCCGTATTAACAACATTTCCAATGGCCGGAATCACATCCTGATGTATCATGGGAAGAAACAAACTGTCAACGATACAGTTTTTTCCGGTTTCATAACCTTTTTTAAAGGAATATTCAACAGAGGCCACATCGCCGCTGAAAACAATAAGGTATTTTCCGGGGCAAATAGTTCTGGCTGCAATAATGTTAATCTGTGCAACTTTTACCATTTCGTCCAGGGCTTTTATCCCGATTGCAATACTGCTGTATTCTAAAACGCCTAAAACGATTACGCCCATTTATACCTCATTTCTTATATACAATCGTTTCATTCTCGTCAATCCAATCAATAATGCCGACAATTATTGCATCTATGGGTTTATTAACGGTGGCAGGCGTTTCCCTTGCAGAGGTGCTTTCAGATATCATTACCAATTCGTCGTATCCGGCGCCGACGAGATCGAGAGCCACTAAGTAATCGCCTTTTTTCACTCCCTGCTGGTTGCATTTATCAACCAAAAGGAAGCGCGCTCCTTCAATCCCAACATTCGTTGAGCTACCGACCACGGTTCCGACAACTTTCCCTAAAACCATTTTAATTAGCTGCTTTATCTTTGCGGTACGTATAAGCGCCGTCTTTTTCAATAAAATCGACGATGGCTATGATTGCAGAATCAGCGGGTTTTCCCTCTGTAACATCAGTAAACCGGGCGCTGCTGCCCGATACATAAAAGACAATTTCACCAATGCCTGCGCCAACGCTGTCCATTGAAACAACAAAATCATTTTTCCCATTCAGGGTTACAGGGTCTATTTTTTCTAAAAGCAGGAATTTTATTCCTTCGATTTTCTGCGTCTTATGACTGGATACAATGGTTCCAACAACTTTTGCTAAGATCATAATAATTTACGATTTACGATTTACGATTAAGGATTTACCTGAAGATTATCGTAAATAACAATTATAAGTTTCTATTTTTTAGGGTGCCTGCCTAATGGAAGCGCGCTGTCAACATTGCTGTGCGGCCGCGGGATCACGTGCGTTGAAACCACTTCGCCTACTTTTTCTGCAGCGCGTACGCCTGCATCTACGGCAGCCCTTACTGCGGCCACATCGCCCCGGACAATGGCCGTGACATATCCGCCGCCGATTTTTTCAAATCCTATTAATTCTACTTTTGCTGCTTTAACCATGGCATCCGAAGCTTCGACCATTGCGGCAAAGCCCCTTGTTTCGATCATTCCCAGCGCATCTGTATTATCAGTCATAATTTTTCTCCTATTCTTTTTTTAAAATTTATTTATTTTTAATAACCTTTAGTAATGTATAACTGCAATATAATTAAAGCACATTTTACTTTATACATTTTACATTGCCTTAGTATTCTTCCCTGCCGGAAATTTCGGCTAAGCGTTTTTCCACACACTTCTTAGCTTCCAGCACCTCGGCTTCTTCTCCTCCGATATAAACACGGCCAAACTTACCAAACCCCATCACGTCAATAATGTTGATATGCGCTGCTTTTTCAGCTTCGTTGGCTGCATAATAGGCATATCCGGCAGGTTCAACTTCAAGAACAAACAAGGTATCGCCTCTTAAAATCATCATACCCATTCTTGTCCGGTTGATCAACTGCGCATGATGGTCTTCAATATTTTTGATTAACTGGCTTGTTAAAATCCTTGGTTTAATTCTGTCGTTCTCGGTTTTTTCTATGGCTTTCAAAACAGATTCTCCGGCCATACGGGTATCGCCCTGGCTGTCTGAATGCACTTCGAGCATGCCAAACGCTCTTTCTACAACCTGCATACCGGGAGTAACATTTGTTGCCTTAAGGGCAATGTCTGTTAATGTGTTTATCTCAATACCCGGTGCAATTTCTATGATACAACAAGCCTGGCCGCCTACGGGCAGATATCCCCGGGATACGGTGGATAAATACGAAGCCATCTGCAGTTGCAGGGAATCTAAAAAAATATACGTTCTTAAATCAATCATAGTTATTTCCCTTTCTTAGTTATTTTTCCACCTAAAGGTAATGCGCTGTCCACATTTTCGTGAGGCCTTGGGATCACATGGGTAGAAACCACTTCGCCTACTTTTTCTGCAGCGCGTATGCCTGCATCAACCGCAGCCCTTACTGCCGCCACATCGCCGCGAACAATTGCCGTAACATATCCGCCGCCGATTTTTTCAAATCCAATGAGTTCAACTTTGGCTGCTTTTACCATGGCGTCCGAAGCTTCGACCATAGCGGCAAAACCCTTAGTCTCAATCATTCCCAGCGCCCTCATTTCGTTATTTTCCATTATATTTCCTCCTTGTTAATAGTTAATAATTTTGTGTTGTGATAATTTCAATTTACCTGATTATATTCAGTTCATTTGAAAGAAAAGATTGACAGTATACTAAAAACGAAATACTTGCCTGCGGCAGGCAGGAAATTGTACATTCAAAGTTTAACAATGCCTGTTGTGCTTTTCTGCATGAACATTAATACGGTGGTAAATATACAGTTTTTTTAAATTATTCAAAATAAAGAATGTCGTAATTATTTTTCAGCAATAGTTATTATTCAATTTCTTTCTATAAATTTGTAATTTAGTAACGCGAAACAACAATCCGCAATGAATATCAAAGACACGATAAGAACCATACCCGACTGGCCGGTTAAGGGCATTATGTTCCGGGACATTACCACGCTGATGCAGGATCCTGACGCATTCAGGGAAGCATGCGACCAGCTTTATGAAAGATATGCAGAGATGGAGATTGATAAGATTGCCGGCATTGATGCCCGTGGTTTTATATTCGGCTCCGTTCTGGCATATAAATTAGATGTTGGTTTTATTCCTGTCAGAAAAAAAGGAAAACTGCCCTATAAGACCGTCACGGAAAATTATTCGCTGGAATATGGGAATAATGAAATTGAATTGCATGAAGATGCCGTTTCGAAAGGAGAAAAAATATTGATTATAGATGACCTGATTGCAACAGGAGGCACGGTAAAAGCAGCTGTCAACTTAGTTGAAAAACTAGGCGGCGAAGTGGTTGAATGTGCATTTGTGGTTGAGTTGCCGGATTTGAAAGGAAGAGAAAAATTAAAAGGATACCCGGTTTTTTCGCTGGTTCAGTTTGAAGGAGAATAATCAAACTTAACAAGGAAAGCGTGAGTTTTTTAAACCGATAAATATTGAAGAAAATAAAGAAATGGATGAACTTTTTAATCAGCAACCAGAAAAAATCAAGTGCTTAATTATCGGTTCGGGCCCTGCAGGATTCACTGCCGCCATCTATGCCGCCCGGGCTAATTTAAAACCAGTTCTTTATGAAGGATTGCAACCGGGCGGACAGTTAACGACCACTACCGATATTGAAAATTTTCCGGGGTACCCGAATGGGGTTACGGGTGCAACTATGATGGAAGATCTGAAAAAACAGGCAATGCGTTTCGGAACCGAGGTACGCATGGGCATTGCAACAGCCGTTGATTTTTCAAAACCTCCGCACAAAGTGATTATTGATAATGAAAAATTATTGGAAGCAGAAGCCATAATAATTGCAACAGGCGCAACAGCAAAATATCTCGGCCTTGAATCTGAAAATAAATACAAAGGAATGGGCGTATCGGCATGCGCCACCTGCGATGGATTCTTTTACCGGGGGCAGGATGTTGCCGTTGTCGGCGGCGGGGACACTGCCGCTGAAGAAGCTACGTATCTTGCCGGCCTTTGCAAAAAGGTGCACCTTATAGTCAGAAAAAATTATCTTCGCGCGTCGAAAGCCATGCAGAACAAGGTTCTCAATACATCAAATATTACCATACACTTTGAAACGGTTACGAAAGAAATCACCGGCGACGACAATGGGGTTACCGGAGTATTATTGGAAAACGCAACGGGTGAAATTAAAAAAATTGATGTCGCCGGCTTTTTTGTTGCCATAGGCCATCAGCCGAACTCAGAGATATTCAAATCGTTTATAGAAACAGATGATGTCGGTTACATAAAAACCATTCCGGGCACTTCAAAGACAAATGTTGACGGGGTGTTTGCCTGCGGAGATATTCAGGATTCTCACTACAGGCAGGCGGTTACGGCAGCCGGAACAGGCTGTATGGCGGCTATTGATGCGGAAAAATATTTAAGTTTAAAACACACGTAACGAAAAACTTAACTCGGTAGAAATAAAACCATTTTTATTGTTCTAATAAAACACTATTTTTGTATCATTATATAGCGCGTGTCCATAATGTCTGAGTAATTCAAAAAAAAATTAACCGCAGAGAACGCTGAGTTTTTTTGTGTACTTTGCGGTTTCATAAAATCCGATATTATGGACAGACACTATATAATTATGCCTTAACAAACCAAAAGGAGTATTATGAAAAACTTTGCTGACGATAATATAGATTTTCAAAAAATAATCTCCCAGGAGAAACTCCTGAATAAAGATATTGCTAAAATCGGCAGGTCAATTTCCGTGTTTGCAAAATTAGCATGGGTTCTTATTATTATCGGACTTCTTGCCGGCATCTTTGCTCTTGCCGATAAATTAGCGCTCAAACAATTTTCTGAAATATCCGGTTTAATGGGATGGGTGATCCTGGCTTTGTGGATTCTCGCCGGCTTTCTTTTTCTCTTTATTGCTTTCCTTAGCCAGAAACAACAAATACAGATGAACCACATCGAAACCAAGTTCAATGAAATTGAATTAAAAACCACTTCCATTGAACATGAAGTGCTGAAACACCGGTTCAACGAACTCCACGACAGTATTAAGCAGGAACGGTTCGAGGGCACATTTTTTCAGCTTTTAAGCGTGCACAATGTCATTGTAAATTCACTCGATATTATCAGGATCACGGATAATGATACCCAAATTGCAAAAGGAAGAGACTGCTTCAGCACGTTGTTTCAGCAATTTTTACAGAAAGCGCGGTTTGTGTATGACCTGAACCTTGAAAAAATTCTTCAGCATTATGATGAATTTTATAGCGAAAACCATGCAGACCTGGGCCACTATTTAGGGAACCTGTATCATATCATCAAATTTGTTGATACTTCCGACATCGAAGATAAAGGGAAATATATAAATTTTGTCCGCGCCCAACTTTCGAGCTATGAACTTGCATTATTATTTTATAATGCGTTGAGCAAACAGGGAAGGGAAAATTTCAAGCCCCTCATCGAAAAATATTCTATTCTTAAAAACATTCCTAAGTCCCTGATCATTGATCCTTCGCACACGAAGCAATTCGACGGGCAGGCTTTCAAATAAATGCGACAAACCCTTTACGGATGAATTTTATCGGAATCATACCTGCACGTTATGCCTCTACCCGCTTTCCCGGAAAACCATTAGCGGAGATTCTCGGTAAACCGATGATACAACGGGTGTATGAGCAATCGTCAAAAGTTTTTGAAACGGTGTATGTTGCCACCGATGACGACAGAATAAAAGATACCGTTTTGTTATTCGGAGGTAACGCGGTCATGACCTCCGACCAGCACAAAAGCGGAACAGACCGGCTTGCCGAAGCAATTGAAATAATCAACACGGAAGAAGATAAAAAATTTGACGTGATTGTAAACATTCAGGGCGACGAGCCGTTTATCCACACCCGACAACTTAAACTTATCAAAGATTGCTTCAATGATAAAAACACGCAGATAGCAACCCTTGTAAAACCGATTACGGATACCAGCGAAATATTCAATCAGAACTGCCCCAAGGTAACTATCAATAAAAATAATGAAGCGATCTATTTCAGCCGTTCACCGATCCCTCATGTCCGGGGAGTGGTTGGCCATGAATGGATAAAGAGGCATACGTTTTACAAGCATATCGGAATCTATGCCTACCGGTACGAAGTTCTGAAAGAAATAACGCAATTAGAGCAATCGCCGCTTGAAATTGCTGAGTCCTTAGAACAACTTCGCTGGATCGAAAACGGTTACAGGATTAAGGCCGGAATTACTGAATTGGAATCAATTTCTATTGATACTCCCGAAGACATGGAAAAAATAAAAAATTTCAAACTATAAATTCCCGATCACCTCGTCTAACCTGGCAAAAGTTTCTTTATTCCCATCCTGTTTATAGTTGCTAATCTTGTTTTGAAATTTTTTAACATCATACAAAAAGGCCTTGATGCCTTCGCCCGTAAATTCACGAAGGTGTTTGCCATAGCCCATGAAATCAATATATGCGGCATTTACAAATTGCTCAAACTGCTTTTGAATTGGAAAAGAGCAAACCGGTTTTTTCAGATACACAGATTCGCTGATGAGAGAGAATCCGCCATTGGAGATCACTGCTTTTGCAGAGGCAAGGTCGTGAATAAAATTCTCTTCGCTGAATGGTTTTAGTTCGACATTATCAAATTTTTTATCATGGTTGAAACCGTAAACATGAAATTTTTCCTTAGGTAAATTCTGGAGAATTTTTATAAGATTCGTCTGGCTGGTCGAGGTCTGGTACACTACGATATGATCTTCGCAAGTAGTTTTTGCCTGTATAATATCATCGCGGAGAATGGGTGGAATGAATCCGGTATTTTCTTTAACCACCGGGGGATGAAAAAATGTTGTTACCAGGTAATAACGGCAATTGGGAACTTTTAGCCTGATAATATTTTTAGCGATAGTATAATTCAATTTTTCATCATCTGGAATTTTAATTTCAAGGCGGCAGCGGTCTATCACCTGCATGTTGTCTATGCTTACGATCGGAAGTTTGTGGTATTTCCCGAAATAATACGAGAAGGATTCAAAATCGGAGATGATAATATCAGGCATAAAAACCTTAACGATTTCACGGTATTTATTAAAATTTTCCCAAAGATTTTTAGGTCCTGATTTCAGCGTTTCATTGAAAGTTTTCATTTTCGAAACGCTTCCGTCTTTGTAGGCAATATGGAATCCTTCGATCTTTACCGCCCTGCCGGGAAAATTTTTATTAAGAAAATCGTATGCGCGCGAACTGGATACAATTTTAACGTCGTGATTTTTTAAAAGGTGCGAAATAATCACCTTGCTTCTTGTGGCGTGGCCCATGCCTTCGCCGGGAACACCGTAAAGTATTTTCATATGGACAGACGCTATTTATTAAAGTCATCCAGTATCCCCACAATCCTTTCAAGATCTTCTTCAGAGCCGAATGGAATGACGATCTTCCCTTTTCCGTGGTTATTCATTTTAAATTCAACATCGGTCTTGAAAAATTTGGTAAGGTGCGCTTTCAACTGGATAAATTCCTGCGGTGTTTCAAAGCGTTTCCTGCGTTCCTTAACAGGGGTTCCGGTTTCTTCTTCGAGGATTTCCCTTACAACCTCCTCGACCTTGCGCACCGAAAAATCATACCGTATGATCTGGTTGTAAATCATGGTTTGCGTTTCAATGTCTTCGATATTAATCAGGGCGCGGGCGTGGCCCATGGTAATCTCTTTATTTCTGATGCCTGATTGTATCTCAGGCGGAAGTTTCAGCAGCCGCACATAATTGGAAATGGTGGAACGTTTTTTACCAACCCGTTCGCTCAATTCTTCCTGGGTGAGATTGCATTCGTCTAAAAGCCTGACGAAACTAAGGGCGATTTCTATCGGGTCCAGGTCTTCTCTCTGCAGGTTTTCGACTAATGCCATTTCGAGCATTCCCTGGTCGTCTGCAAGTCTTACGTAAGCCGGGATCGAATCGAGGCCTGCAAGCCGGGATGCCCTCAGCCTGCGTTCTCCTGAAATAAGCTGGAACCTGTCTTGATCAACCATCCTTACGGTGATCGGCTGAATGATGCCGATGGTCTTTATAGAATGGGTCAATTCCTGGAGCGATTCTTCATCAAACTCGGTTCTTGGCTGGTATGGATTTGCAATTATTTTATCAAGGGGAATATCTGAAGTCTTTCCAACAATAATTCCGGATTCATTGCCGGCGCCTTCGAGCAATGCGTCCAAACCTCTTCCGAGTACACTTTTTTTAACAGTCATTTTACTCTACGATATCTATTATTTTTTCAGATTCTTTTACTCTTGTCAGATTATTTTTTTGCAAAAGCTCGCGGGCAAGGTTCAGGTAATTCACGGCGCCTGTTGATGAGGCGTCATATTCAACTATGGATTTCCCGAAACTGGGCGCTTCGCCCAACTTCACATTCCTGTGAATGATTGTACTGAACACCATCTGCTGGAAATGTTTCTTCACTTCATCAACAACCTGGTTCGATAACTTTAACCGGGAGTCGTACATGGTAAGCAAAAATCCTTCGATTTCAAGTTCCGGATTCAGGCGGTTCTGAATGATTTTGATCGTATTTAAAAGTTTTCCTAATCCCTCGAGGGCAAAATATTCGCACTGCACCGGTATGATAACAGAATTTGCGGCAGTCAGGGAATTAATCGTAATCAGGCCCAGAGAAGGAGAACAATCTATCAAAACAAAATCATATTTATCTTTAATTTTTTCAATCACATGTTTCATTACCTTTTCCCTGTTGGGCAGTTCCAGCATTTCGATCTCAGCGCCGACAAGATCAATATGTGATGGGATAAGATCCAGACCGGGTATCTCGGTATTGAGAATAATATTCTGAGGCGGCACTTCATCAATTATGGTTTCGTAGATACCGGCCTTGATGTTTTTCACCTCAAAGCCTGCGCCGGTGGTGGCATTGGCCTGCGGATCGGCATCAACAAGCAGGACTTTGTATTCAAGCACGGCAAGGCTGGCGGCAAGATTTATCGCAGTAGTGGTTTTCCCGACTCCGCCTTTTTGATTTGCAATTGAAATTACTTTTCCCATCGGTCAGTCATTTTTTAGTCATATATAAAATTAATTCACAAAAATACATTATTAATGTATGAATACTTTTAACCGAAGCGGCTACTTTTAAACAAATAGAACTTCTTTTTTAACAAGAATGTTTATAACCTGTTTAATTGATACTTTGTGTAAACCCTTGTGCACCTTCACGGTAAAATTTTACCACAAAGCAACTCAAAGTAAACAAATCACAAAGGAACACAAAGGGATATATGATATTTTATGAATTATACAGGATAAATTTTGGGGGAACCGAAAGCGGGTTAAGTCAAAATCAGGATGAAGAAAACTTGAATTTTTTAAAAAGGTATAAATACAAAATATACATCACCAGGGCGATGATGATTCCCAAAAGCATACCGCAGAATAAATCGGAAGGATAATGAACGCCGAGGTATATACGGCTATAACATACTATTACCGGCCAGATAAAAATCAATCTTGAAAAATATTTATGCCTGAAAATTAAAGCGACGATGGTTGCCACGCCAAAAGTATTTGTTGCATGCGACGATGGAAAACTGTATAACCCGCCTTTGTATTCATTTATTGTATGAACAAAGTCTGAGATCAGCCGGTTGTGCGTAGGCCTGTATCTCTGCACCATCTGTTTGATAAAATAAGATAGCTCATCGCATAAAAAAAAGGTGAGAATAATTACCGGAATAATAAGAAAAGCCTTTTTCCCGAATTTCTTAACAGCCCAGTAAATAATAAATAAATAAAGCGGAATCCAAAGCCAGTGTCCGCTTATCCACCACATCACCGTGTCAAAAAAAGGAGAATAAAAATCATTAAGATCAAGGAAAAGACCGGTGTCTATACGTTTTAGAGTTTCAACCACAATCAGATTGGGTTAATAATTTTTACAAAGATAATAGTATTTTATTTATTTTCTATAAGAGGAGAGATAATCTAATATTTGATTTCTTTTACGGTTTTTCCGTCTTCAGACCATTCCTTCCATATACCCGATTTTTCGGCATTTTCATAAACTCCTTCTTCTTTCATTTGTCCGTTTGGATACCAGTAGGCCCATTTGCCGGTTTCCCGGCAATTATCAAAAATGCCTTCCGCTTCTTTCTGTCCGTTCTCGTACCAGTGCGTGCTCAGGCCGTACTTATAATCATCTTTGTAATTCGCATCAAATTTTTTCTGTCCGTTTTCATAATACTCTATCCATGAACCATTGAATTTACCGTTCTTATAATGAGTTTCCGATTGTTTTTTTCCATCCGGGAAATACGCTGTTTCAACTCCTTCAAGCAAGCCGTCTTTATAAGGGGATTCCATCATTATTTTGTCTCCGGCGCCATAAACAACAGCGATACCGGTAAATAAATTATTCTCAAAATATTTTTTCTTCTCTTTCTCTATAAGTTTATCAGCATTCACCTTGGGGATTTGCTGGCAGGAAGAAAAGAAAGGAATAACAACAAACAAAAATATTAATAATTTCATTGTTTATTTATGAACTGTTACGCTAAATGTTTTCAGGCATCTCTGGTCGGGGGAGATTTGATAAATCCAGTCGAATAATTTTTTAAAACTTACAGACGCAAGATTGTAATTGCCTTCTTTATCTTGCTTTACCTTTACCTTGGAAACATCAGTAAAAGGAATATTTTCTTTTAATAAAACAAAAATCAGTTTATATGTTTCGGTTTGCAGGTCTGTGCTTACCGGATAATTTTCAAATTTATTCTGGTCAGGGAAAGTATAAGTTTGCCCTCCCTTCAGAACCATGTCTTTTTCATATTCAGAAGGGAATATCATACTCGACTCGCTTTTGTCAGAGATAAAAAATATTCTTGCATAAGAATCTTTAGCGGGAGTAACAGTAAATTTCATACCCGAATTATTTTCATAAACAGGTTTCATTCCGTCAATCACTACATCGAATGTTAAATCACGTTTGTTTTCATATTCAACAACTGTGCAGTTGATAGTAACAATAACCTTGAAACCGCCATCGTCCAAAATGATTCTCTCGGGTTTTCCGACAGGTTCTATATCTACGACTGCGCCTTGTATGTCGGCGAGAATATCGGAAGAAAATACTTCTTCATATTTGCCCGACGCTTCAATTTTAAAGAGGTTCTGATAAGACGCTATGTTTTCAGATATTCCGGCTTTTACCAAAGCCTGGCGTTTGGCCTCTTCTATGGCTTTGTTTTCAACTTCTTCCGGCGACATATTTTTTCCGCCTATATATTCGCCCTTAATATTATTCATTTTATGTGTTTTGTTTCCGTTGCCGGCATATGAAAAAATAGAAACACATAAATAAAAAACCACCAACCCGATGAAACGGGGCCGGTGGCTTTTAAATGATTTTTTAAAAAGATTACTTATTCTGTTCATCTTCTAATTTCTTCATTTCGTCGTTGAAAATCTTTTCGTATTTCATCTTGTCATAATCAACTTTCAGCTTCTGGTTGTTTGTGATCTTGTCCTGCAGGCCTTTCAGCAAATCTTCTTTCTTTAACTCAAGAGCAATGAAAGTCTGATATTTTCCGTCAGCAGTCTGAACCGGTTTTTCGCAGGTAACCTTAACGCCTACCAATTGCTGATTGATAACTTCCCTGGTCAACCCTTCGAATTTTTCTTCATAATCCTGATTTTTGCCAACTGTGGTTTCGTTCATATACCTGTCATTAACCGCTTTAATTTTGCTTCCGATCAAACCGGCTAAACGATTCTTTGCATTTAACATGGCTTTTTCTCTTGAAGCCTGAAGGTTCATACTCTCTGCGCTAGCGTCTGCTCTGAAATAATTATCATCGCCTCTACCGAATTCTGCACAGGGTATAACCAGTTCGTGTGATCCCTTGCCGGATGCCGACTGCTTGCCTTTACATGAAGTAAAGAGAGCGGAAACAGCAACCAGGCCAATTAAAATTACGCCTAAAAAAATTTTCGTTTTCATAACTTTTACAAAATTTAATGTTAATAATAAAGTTTCAATATAATTCGACTATGTGCTCACTACAAGTTTTTGGGTTTGTAAATTTATATGATTTTTCCTTAAAAAAAAATCTTTTATCTTTTTATTCTTAATTCACCCTAACGCTAAGTGTTTTTAAAATTCCCGAGAAACATTTTGCAAATACTGTGCCAATAATCAACGGTCAATGTAACCCACTTATATATAGACCCGTAAAAGAAAAATGCCTTTACACAAAATATATGGGCATATTGATTTAATTTATCTTGTTCTTTAATTTTCGAACTTTTTAAATATCACCGATGAATTATGACCTCCAAATCCAAAGGTATTGCTCAGGGCAAAATTAACGTCCCGGCGCTGGGATTTATTAAATGTGAAATTCAGATTATTGTCAATCTGCGGATCGTCTGTAAAATGGTTGATTGTCGGAGGAATTGTATTATGGTTGATAGCCAGGATTGCAGCTATTGATTCAACAGCGCCTGCGGCTCCGAGCAGATGGCCGGTCATTGATTTGGTGGCGCTGATATTTAATTTATAGGTATGGTCTCCGAATACTTTTTTAATAGCAAGCGTTTCGGCAATGTCGCCCAAGGGTGTGGACGTACCATGCACATTAATATAATCTATGGCATCGGGCTGCAGATTAGCGTCTGCAAGGGCATTTTTCATAACATTGATGGCGCCTAAGCCTTCCGGATGCGGAGCCGTTAGATGATGCGCGTCTGCCGACATTCCGCCGCCAACTAATTCGGCATAAATTTTTGCGCCCCTGCTTGCAGCATGTTCATATTCTTCAAGAATCAAACAGCCGCTGCCTTCGCCCATAACGAATCCATCCCTGTTCAAATCAAAAGGACGGGAGGCAGTTTTTGGATCATCATTCCGGGTAGAAAGAGCCTGCATGGAATTGAAACCGCCCATTCCGGCTTCGTTTATTGCAGCTTCAGATCCTCCGGCAATCATAACAATAGCTTTTCCCAACCTTATTTGAGATAAAGACTCTATAAGAGCATGTGTTGATGAAGCGCAGGCTGAAACTGTTGCAAAGTTTGGTCCGCGAAAACTATATTTCATTGAAATATGACCTGCGGCTATATCGGCAATCATCTTGGGAATGAAAAAGGGGCTGAATCTTGGCGTTCCATCGCCCTCCACAAAGGCTTTCACTTCCTGGAAAAATGTGAGCAAGCCTCCTATTCCCGAACCCCAGATGACGCCCGCTTTGTCATGATCTATGGTATTTAAATCAATCCCTGAATCTTTCATGGCTTCATCTGCCGTAATCAAGGCATACTGGGCAAAGAGATCCAGTTTTTTAACTTCTTTTCTGTCAAAGTAGTTGTTGGGGTCATATTTTTTTACCTCACAGGCAAATTTTGTTTTAAATTTTTCTGCATTAAAATGAGTAATCGAATCAGCGCCGCTAACCCCGGCAAACAGGTTATCCCGGTATTCATTCAGGGTATTTCCGATTGGAGTAATAGCCCCTAAACCTGTAACAACTACTCTTTTGAATTCCATAAACTTTTATAAAATAAATTACTTGATATTGCCCTCAATGTATTTAATGGTTTCTCCGACTGTTGTAATTTTCTCTGCCTGATCATCCGGAATAGCGATATTGAATTCTTTTTCGAATTCCATAATCAGTTCAACAGTGTCGAGTGAATCGGCGCCCAGATCGTTTGTGAAACTTGCTTCCGGGGTTACTTCGTTTTCATCTACTCCCAATTTGTCAACAATAATAGCTTTTACTCTTGATGCAATGTCTGACATAATTTTATTTTTTAGGTTAATACTAAATTAATTTCAAAATTGAACTTGTAAAGATACATTTAAGAACAAAATATCAAAAAAAAGTATATGTTTCGTTGAAAAAAGTTTTTAACACTCCTATATTAACCGTTTAAAAATGTGTCGCATATGTGTTTTAAATTTTTTGTTAATTAAATAAAAGAAGATCAAAAACTTTGTATATCTTGCCTAATCCCAGCAATCGGGACAGGCGGCCGGCAGGAAATTGAAATTTCAAAATTAGTACAAAAATCATTCTATGAAATATCCATGAGATAAAATATCACATCAACTATGAATGATTAAACGCAGAGATGCAGAGTCGCAGAGAAATATTTTAAAAATAAAACCCAGCGTTAAAATAAAAAACACATGAAAAAAATCGCAATTTTTGCATCAGGATCCGGATCAAACGTACAAAATATAGTTGAATTTCTAAGCATACATCCTGTTGCAGATGTGGCTTTGATTCTTACCAACAACCCGAATGCATATGTTATCGAAAGGGCTAAAAATCTGGATATCCCGTATTTTATTTTTGATAAAAACCAGTTTTACCATTCGAATGAAATCCTCAATTTACTTTGTTACCTTAATCTTGACCTCATCGTACTTGCCGGTTTTCTCTGGCTGATACCGGATGATCTTATAAAAGCATTTCCCGATAAAATTATAAATATTCACCCGGCGCTATTACCCAAATACGGGGGCAAAGGCATGTATGGCAACCGCGTGCATGAGGCTGTTATTTCAAATAAGGAGAAGGAAAGCGGTATCACCATTCATTATGTTAGTGAAAAGTACGACGAGGGACAGATTATTTTCCATGCAAAATGCCAGGTATTGCCAGAAGACACAGCAGAAAGTCTTGCATTAAAAGTGCACGAATTAGAGTATATTCATTACCCGAAGGTAATATGCAATTTGCTTAGTTAAACCTTGAATGGCCTAAATTTTATAGGTAATAGGTAATCGGTAATCGGTATGGGATTTCATACCTCTTACATCGTCAGTCATCAGTCGACAGTCAAGTACGAACCCACCGATTACCGTCCGCCGCAGGCGAAACCGAACACCGATTACTATTTTACAGGAACGACTTGGTAATCTGCCTGGGGCAGCCAAAAATCATATTGCATCCGAAACGCAAATTCATATTTCTTGAACTGTACGGCATGGGAACACCCGTAGAACCTTCAGGCCGTATCCCGAAGAAATTATCTGTTATTACATAAAACTGCATGAATGCCGCTTTGGCTCCGAAGCCCAAGCCAAGGTTCATAAAATAGCGGTTAATCATGGAATAGCTGAACGTTGCAGTGAGCCATTTAAAAAAATTGGTATTTACAGATAATGTAAACGACGGATGCAGGCTACGCTGATACACTTCGGTCCTTGATAAAAGCCCGAAATTAATTTTATCGTTATATTTATATGTACCGCCCATGTAAATTTTTGTCGGGAGATAACTATTATAAGCTTTATTCACGCCCGTAACCATAAAGTTTTTATAAACCGAATCTATTAACGCTTGTGTCAGATCGTCTGGGTTATTATGCGTATCTACATAGGGTAGAAAATTTAACCCATACCAGGTATAATCGCCATTCTGCGTGAAGGTATAGGTATTGGATTTCCACCGGATATAACCGATATCAATAATGCTTGCCGATAGTTCAACCTTATCGTTCAACTGATATATAGCGCCGATATCAAGGGCAAGGCCAAAATTTTTACGGTTCATGATATATTTGGGAACTATAAATTCTCCGGAATTCAAATCAAACTCTGCACTGTCTAATTTACCCTGTCCGTCTTTATAGTTAATCAGAACAGAATCGGGGAGCGAGGCATTTATTTCCCATTTGGAAACCATTTCGAGTTGGTCGGTACTAGAATATAACCGGATATCGGATTTACGGTTATTTACATTTGATTTTCCGAACAGCCATTTCAGATGTGCGCCCACTTTGAGTTTATCACTGATTTTCCGTTGCGCTCCCGCTGAATATTCGCGGTAATGGGTGAAGTTAAGGCCAAGGCCGCTCAGGTTTGCAGGCTTGTCAACATATCCGCCGTTGCCATAATATATTAAGCCGATAAGATCTTTCGGATACCCAAAACTAAAATTAATTTTTTCAGTGATGCCTATTGAAAAATACCAGTCTTCGTATTTGAATCCGCCGCCCAGCAAATGGATCTGTAAATCTGCCGTGAGATAATTAACGGGCCGCATGGCTTTCAGCAGATACTCAAAATCCGGAGTAAGCGAGTCTCTCAAATCAACCGTTTGCCTTGGAATTGACGAGTTTGTGTCTGGCGATAAATACATAATATCCCCGTGTTTAAATGTTTTTTTTAAAGAGAAGCCGGTATGGCCTATATTCAACGATATCGGGGGAGGAACCTGGCCTAAAACAGGAACAGCCAGCCCCCATACATTTATTTTACAGTCGCACCCGGAAGCGGGGTTGGGCAGGTTTGCCTGCGGAATGCTTCGCATAAAATACAGGGTGTTGTCCTGCTGCGGGTATGCGCTCTGGAAACAGATTGTGATAACTGTTGTAATTAATAATATTTTCAGTGGTTTCATTTTTCAGATTTTTTTACTATTCACCATCTTTTTTTTTCACGTCCTTCCTTTGTCAGGATAAACGCCGGCGCAAAGTTCGCAAAGAAAATGTTTTTGCCTATATAAAACCTAGCGTACTTGGCGTCTTGGCGTGCAATATTTTTTTGTTTTTGCATTAACGATTAATAATTCTGAAGCGTATTGGTGTTTGTTCCAAAGTCGCACTGCATCCCCAGTCGGATTTTGAGTTTATAGTCGTTATAAAATTTTACGCTGGTGTGATTCGCCGCATCTTTGGTGTTAAAATAACCCCGGAGAAAGATATGTGTTGTCTTGTCGTAATACATTTTTTTCAGTTTCTGCTGTTCAATGAGTATATCCGCAGTTTTGGTTCCCGGGGTAACCACTCTGCCAACGGAGTTTACATCGCCGGCCGGAACAATCGTCGTGTTGGTCATCAGAGAGTCCTTGATAGTATAAATATGTGTGAGTGAATCGTATTTTGCAAAATAAACCTGGAGACCGATATCAACAGGGAAGCCATTGTCTGAAGTCACCCGCAGAAGAGCGCGCTGAAGAATGTTGCCATGATAATCGTGGTAATAAGGCGAGAATTCAAATTTTGAAGTATCGCCCAGCGCAAGGCCGTTGGCCCAGCCCCAGAGCGGGAGTACCACTTCGACATCGGCAGACATGTAACTGTCTTCTGTAATAAAATTCGTATAGGTTACAGGAGCGGTATTCACATCGGCTTCGGCATGGAAGCGCACCCAGTGGGGCGAAGTGCCTACCACTTCTGCAAAGTTTGTATTCGTGCCGTCGAACTGAATACTGTCTTTTGCGGTTTGCCCGTACTGGCCCGATAAAAGATTTGGATAATTAATATCCTTTTTATTGGATTCAAAAGGAATAGGAGAATAAGGGGGGGTGTTATGAAAATCCACAATCTGGTTGTTATTAAGGGTGGATATTGACTTTAAATCATTGAAGAAAAATTTACAGGGTATTCCGAATGAGTTTTTAATACGGATTGTCATCTGCGGGTTTACAAAATAAAAACCTCCGGCAAAAGCTTCTGAAAACATTTTAAGATCAAGGGAATCTCCCTGGAAAATGACTTTCTGCGTTCCGAAAAAACCGAACATGTTTTTATATTTCATGTTATTTAGTTTTACATCAAATGTAATGGCGCCCGCAGTGGAAGGATCTCCTGAATGCGTTAACTCGAGATTGAACTGAACCGGTAAAATGCTGTGCGATCCGGTTGTGGTTAAATCCATTTTGTATCCCTCCATTTGACCATCATGACTACCGGAAACCGAAAATGTTCCTGATGATGTTGTAATAGGTTCTGTCCATGAATAAGGAATACCGTTCTTTGTTATGCTTGGAAAAATAATCGTAACCGATCCTGGATGATGAAATGTTGAAGTAATATTCATAACCAATGTGGATGATTTAATAAGAGCGCTGTCTATCTGTGCATCAGCAGGAAAAAATGTTATTGTTTTATTCTCTGTTTTTGTAAACTGAACCGTGGCTCCGGCATGGTCAAAACCGGTCAGGGATAAATCAGCGCTGCTTACAGATTCGGAAATATACTGGTTCTCCATATAAAATTTATCATAGGCGCTGAATTGGCCTATCATGGAATTATACATTACATATAATAACCCGGTGCTTTCCCAATGGAAAAGATTGGTGGTATCGTAATCCCGAAGGATATCGCGCATACTCAGGCTGCCATATGCAACCGGAAAAACAAAACTCGGGTTCCAGTCCATGGTGCCGGATATTTTTCTGAAATCAAAGTCGTCTTTTTTGCACGAGTTAAAATACGCAGTCAGGAGAATACCTGACAAAACGAAAAGCAGACAAATTTTTTTCATGGCAAATTATATTTAATTCAAAGAGAATTTATTTTATTTCGTAATTATAAATAAAGTGGTCGGCGCTTCCGACAACAAGGTTGAAATTATCGCTGGATTTTGTAAAATATCCGATGCTGAACATGGTTTTGCCCGCGAGCGGAAATCCATTGTACACAGAGCCGTTGCTGTTTAATAAATAAATTCTGTTGATGTCTGCGCAGACCGCTCCCATTTTATGCGTTTTCTTTGTGAACTCGAAAATTACCGGCGATGCAGAAACCGCGCCTTCCAACTCTTTTGAGTAAATTAATTTTTTGTTTTGTTTATATACATCTATCTTATTTTTATCGGCAAAAATAAATTCACCTGCGCCGTCGCCGTTCATATCGTCAAAAATAAAATAATGGTTACCGGAATATTTTTTAAGTATAATATTGGTAACTTTTCCTTCGGAAGAAATAAATTTAACTGTTCCCGAAGTGTCTGTAGTTACTAAGGATGTCTGCTTCTTATCGGAATTTAAATAAAAAATATTGTTGGCGGAACGGGGAAATTCCTTGTTGAGTTTAATTTTCACATTCCCTTTTCTGTCGGTGATATATGTTTTGCGGCTGTCTGAAAAAACAAGCTGGTCTTTTTTATCTAATTCCACGAATTGGATCATTGATTTTACAGGGTTGTCGGTTCCTGTGAATTTCCATTCTTTCAACACGCCGCCTTCTTTGGTATATGCGTAGATTTTTTTGTCTTCCCCGGCAATAAACAACCTGTAATTCTTTTTCTTTTCATAATCAATCAGCGACACCCCGTTGGTTGCCGGCGACCTTAATTGAAGCGGGAAATTCTTAACATCGTTTCCTAAAACATCAAGAATATAAATATAATTTTTCGTGCTGAAAAGAAACTGTATTTTTTTATTTTTAAAATAATCTATCTGAAATACATTACTCATGATTTTTTCTTTCACATTCACTTTCCATTTCTTATTGCCGACGCTGTTTATCAGATACACATTATTAGCCGCGTCCTGAACAAAAATACATTTTTCATCATTGGTAAAATTCTCGACAAGCACGGGCCTGAAATTGGCGAACGTGTCAATTTTGGCTTCCCAGATGGTTTTCGGTTCGTCTTTATAAACCGGGTTGTATTTAAAATAAATATTATTATACAGCATGTCGTTCATTGAATAGAACTGGTATGCCACAGCCTGGAATTTTTGAAATGTAGCCGTATTATCGGTGATTATTTTTTTAAGATCATCATTTAAGAAGGAGGCATACAGTATGGGCGAACGGGCAACATTGGAATAAAAAAGGAAATTGGATTTACCGGAAAAATTATCAATAAACTGCTTATAGTTTTTATCGTCTCCCAGCGTTTTCTGCAATATTATCGAATGGATAAATTCACCCAGGGCTTTCTGCGATTTACCAAAGATCATATAATTATCAAGAAAGGTAAAATAATCAGCATCCACCTTGGAGAACATGCTTCCGAAAAGCCTTCGTATAAGCGAGGGGTAGGGCATTTTATAAATCATAAAAGATGTCTGGTCGTCAATGTTAAAATTAATCTTCATAAAAGACTCCTCTTTTCCGTTATTGGTTGCATAATTTGCAAGCAATTTAAGGAATTCCTCTTCGGCCTGAGTTTTGTTTACCGTTTTGATGATGGCATATGCATTGTTTACTATATCTTCATTTTCTTCCACCCCGGTGAATGCCACGCCGATTTCTTTATCTATCAGGGGATATATCATTTTTTCAATTTCGATGCCGCATTCTTTTTTGATCCTGCTCATTTCTTTCGTAAAGGAACTCCCCTGTCCGGAAAACTCAATATACCGCCTGTAATCGGTATTGAATCTTCCCATGTTACTAAACCCGAGTGCAATAAATGCTGAGGTGTTTCCGGGGAGTATTTCGGCCAGGGTAATCGTCTGAGGCGATTGTTTTAAAAATATATTCAAATAGTTATTCGAAGAATCATTGGTATATGTGAACCCGTTTAATAACACTGCATCCTTTTTAATACTGAGGTCGAATTCAGTCCAGCAGGCTAAATTTTTAAAGGAGATAACATCGTCTTTATTTTTTTTATTGGAAGAAAGAAGCATCAATCGGGGAAATTCCCGGTAATTTATATAAAGAGTTGCATCCACATTCCGGCCTGCAGTTTTCTGAACTTTTTTATACCCCCTGTCGGACAGGAAAGATATTTGTGTATCTAATTGCCGAACTGAGTTTTCAAGGATGATAGAATAAAAACTTAAAATAAAAATGCCCTTTTTCAACGTGTAAAAAAAATCCATATTCTTGTCATGAGCAAAATGCACATCATATATCTCGGCATTGTTGTAATTTCTTGTTTTTATAGTTGCCTTGTCTTTTACCAGTTCGCCGATCAGGTTATTAATTTCATCTATGCCAACGGACTCCGGTAATGCCGCCAGGAATAAATATTCAAGATGGTCTTCTCCGATGAGGTGCGCGGAAATTGTCATGGATTTATTCCGGATAAGCTCTTTTGCTTTCAGGCTTAAGCGGAACAGGGAATCAAGAAAAGCGATGTTTTTATTTGCTTTCCGAAGGCCGGGAATGTTTATGAGTTCCTGCCATACGGCGCTTTCGTGTTCGGTTTTACGGATCGTTTCGTAAAAATTATTCGACTGAAAAACGAATGCCGCATCAATCGGAACGGCATATATTGCCGCGGATACCGTGGGTGCAATAACTTTCTTAATGAACTTATATCCGAATATCGCAGATGCGGCTACAACCACAACAATGATCCCTGTAATGATAAGCGGTTTCTTCATCTTTAATAACCAGGTATTAAACAACAGGCAAAAGTATGAAATTAATTTAAAAAACAGCGCCAAATGGTTGGGGAAATATTTTATGAATTATCATTGTAATATTCTCGCAAAGACGCTAAGAACGCAAAGTATTTATATTAAAAACATAACTTTGCGTGAGTTTTGCGTTCTTGCGTGAAAAAAATGGCGAAGAGTAACATTATTTTATTTTTTATCAGATTTTAATATCTATCTTTGAAAAGTAAAAAGCCTTAAACAGGAATAAGCGATTAATTAATTTTTATGAAATTCGGAGTTGTTATTTTTCCCGGTTCTAACTGCGATCACGACATGATATATGTACTGGAATATATCATGGAGCAGGAAGCGGTTAAATTATGGCATAAGGATAAAGACCTGCAGAGCGTGGATATAGTGGTTTTACCGGGGGGGTTTTCTTACGGCGATTACCTCAGGTCCGGCGCCATTGCAAAGTTTTCGCCGATCATGGAAGAAGTGATCAGGTTTGCCAATAAAGGGGGGTATGTGTATGGCGTTTGCAACGGGTTTCAGATACTCTGCGAATCGGGCCTGCTTCCCGGCGCTTTATTGCATAATACCAACCAGAAATTCATCTGCAAAAATGCGTATATCAAAGCGATGAACAATAATACTTTTGCCACGGCATTAACAGATACCAGCAAGGTGTTGAAGATACCGATCGCTCACGGCGAGGGCAGATATTATGCAGATGAGAAATCATTAAAAGATCTTAATTATAATAAACAGATCCTTTTCCGCTACTGCGACGAAGACGGAAATGTTTCGGAAGAGGCAAACCCCAACGGGTCTCTTTATAATATTGCCGGCATCTGTAATAAGAAAAGAAATGTCGTGGGCATGATGCCGCATCCCGAAAGAGCTTCTGATGACGAACTGGGCAATACAGACGGTAAAGTTATTTTCGATTCGATGATCAAGGTGCTGAGCGCATGAGTTGCTTAAAAGACTTTAGAATATTCCATGGCCATTATATATAACACCTTTCTCCGGTTTTATTATTTCGCTATACTTTTTGCCAGCATCTTCAACAAAAAGGCAAAACTTTTTATAGCCGGACGGAAAAACCTGTTTGACAAAATCAAATCCCGGGTAAATTCCACAGAAAAGACAGCCTGGTTCCACGCTGCTTCCTTAGGCGAGTTTGAACAGGGACGGCCCGTGATTGAAGCCTTTAAAAAAAAATATCCTGATTTTAAAATTCTTGTTACTTTTTTTTCTCCGTCGGGTTATGAGATACGTAAGAATTATCAGGGCGCCGACCATATTTTTTACCTGCCTTTTGATTTTCCCTGCAATGCCAGAAAATTCATTGATATAATAAACCCGCGGATTGTATTTTTTATTAAATATGAATACTGGTATAATTATCTGTGCCTTCTCCACAGGAAAAAAACTCCCATATTTATTTTCTCATCAAACTTCAGGGAAGGACAGGTGTTTTTCAAATGGTACGGACATTTTTTCAGAAACGTGTTGAAATTATTCAATCATATTTTTGTACAAAACGAAAGGTCTCAAAAACTCCTTTATTCAATAGGTATAAATAATGTAACCATTTCCGGAGATACCCGTTTCGACAGGGTTTACGAGATAGCAAAACAGGCAAAACAAATCCCTCTTATTGAAAAATTCAAACAAAATAATTTTACGGTCATTGCAGGAAGCACCTGGGAAAAAGACGAAGAACTGCTAGTAAAATATATTAACCCATTGCCCGGTTCGAAAACGATTAAGTTTATCATAGCTCCTCATGAAATTAAGCCTGCCAATATTGACAGAATTTATTCTTCCGTGAAAAAGAAAGTACTAAAATTTTCCGGGGCAGATGAAACCCGCGTAGAAAACTGTGATGTAATGATTATTGACAATATCGGAATGCTTTCTTCGCTTTACAAATACGGAGACATCGCGTATATCGGAGGCGGTTTTGGCAGGGGGATACACAATACGCTTGAAGCTGCAACATTTAGCAACCCGGTGATGTTTGGCCCCAATTATCACAAATTTCAGGAAGCAAAAGACTTAGTCGAAAACAATGCTGCGTTTGTGATTGAAGAATATGATGCGCTGAAATCTACCATTGACAGCTTCTATGATGACCCGGCGCTTTTAAAAAAGTCTTCGGATGCGGCAAGGGAATATGTCGAAAAAAACAGGGGTGGAACTTCAATAATTATGAAGCATGTTGAGGGCGTTATGAAGTAACGGGGACCGCTTCGATCATTTCGACATACTCAATGACCGAAGCGAACCGCACCTAATTTTATTTTGTGATAACAAGTCTTTCTGTTTTAACAAGACGATTCCCTGCCGTTACCTGATAATAGTAAACACCATTGCTGAAATCATTGCTATTGATTATTACGGTATTTCTACCGGATTTAATGTCGATGCTGTAAACCTTCTTTCCGATTTGATCGAAAACTGCAAACCTGCATTTCTCATTTTCCGGTAATGAATAGTTGAAATAGAAATTACCGTCGTTTGGGTTGGGGTACATGTTCACGTATTCGACTGACGACGGATGATTAACGATGGACGAAAGTTGAGAGTCATTTGTTTCGTTTGTAATTAAATTGTTGGTATTATCACCAGCGTGTGAATAGCGTGCATTGTTTGCATTTGACGGGCATTGTACGTATTTTATGGTGCGTACTTTATTTGCTAATGTGATGCCTGTTACATAAATGTTCTCATTGTCGCTTACGATAACCCTAAATTAACATCAATTTGTTAATAACTATGTAAAATTTTATTTGTTAAAATTATGATAATAAATAATTTTGTATCCAAATTATAGTTATTAATTTATATTACTATGTCATATATTGTAGAACAAAAGATTAAGGATAAC
>JACREX010000082.1 GCA_016212695.1 Bacteroidia bacterium | reverse complement strand
TGGTGGGATGGCTTTAAAATGAGGCATGACACACCTCCATCTATATTTACTGACCGTAAGCCGGTTGAGTCATTTGTAACATTTCAAACACCATCTGTATTAGATAAAAGCAGAAATGGGGAAAAAATATTAATAGAAAACAAAGCGCCAGTTAATAAAAAGAAGGGTTTATTATTAAAAGATAACCCGGCAGAAGATAAAAAGGAATAAGCGGCAGTTGGCAGTTGGCAGCGGCAGTAGGCATACCACGATGAAGTTGATCGCTATACATTAAAAGGCGCTATAAAAGATGCTGATATTGAAATTGAGAAATTCTTGGAAAATGTTAAATAAAACCATTCAGTAAGTAACAGTCTTTTAAACGACAAATAATAAAAAAATACTCGTCCGGAGACGGGCGAGAGCAGAAATAAAATATTTTTATAATAATAAATATATGAGAGCGCTTGAATTTACAACAAAAATTAATAACAATAAGATACTGATACCGGCAATAATCCAATCCGAATTAAACAAAACGAAAGACAGGGATATAAGGGTAATCTTATAAAAAACGACCGGCATTGATTATAAATGATTTTGAAGATGGCGATATAATCGTGTGCCGGATAACGAGCAAACTATACGATACGGTATATGATATAAAAACAGAGAATTTTAAAAAATCAGGATTGAAACTGCCATCAGTAATACGGGTTCATAAGATAGCAAGTTTGGAAAAATAAATGATATTTTATAAATGGCTATGAAGTCTATTTTTACCATACTATTCACCATCATTGCTTTTGGCTTGTTTGCCCAGGGCATTATAATTACAGCCAACGGCGGTACTGCAAGCCTGGTTTCTAATGGCGCTTCAAATATTATTATTGGAGGCAACGGAGGATGGACAAACAACGGTACAGCCAATCTCATTGCCGGAGGTAGCCAAAGTACTGTTAAATTTGTCGGCAATGCTTCGCAAACAATCGGTGGCAGCAGTTCAACAACGTTTTATAATATCACGGTTTCAAATTCCAGTACGGGTATTGTTCTCGGGAACAACATTAATGTCAATGGAACCCTGTATATGGGCACAGGCGATTTTGACCTGCGCAATTATAACATTGATCTCGGAACCGCCGGCTTGCTTAATAATGAATCCGGTTCAAGCCGGATTAAAGTTACTCCGGTTCTTACAGGTGGCAACAATGGCCAAATCATAGCCACAAGAACGCTTGTATCCGGATTAAATTCCAACATCGCCGGTTTGCGTATTGATATTAATTCCACAACTTACACGGGGGCAAAAACAATATATTGCGGGCACCAGCAACTGGCAGGCACCGGTATTTATTCCGGCAATGTAAGCGCGCTCCTGTATTACCTACTCCCCGGAATCGGGCAGCTAAGTAACAATAATTTAATTACTATAAATTACTTAGATGCTGAATATACCAATAACTTGGGCGCTGAAGCCAACCTACAAATTTTCCATCAGATTGTTCAAGGCGGAGCCCCCTGGTTCACACCGGTTACATCCACAGTTGTAACTGCTACCAATAAAATTAACAGCAATGCCGTTGCCTGCCCGTATGATCAGTATGTGTGCGACAGGCTTGGCCTTATTACATTCAACCAGCTTATTACTCTGGGCAGCATTGTGGGAGATCATCCGCTACCTATTGAACTCATAACTTTCACTGCCCGATGCGAAACCAACCGTGTAAACATTGAATGGAGCACCGCCACTGAAATTAATAATGATTATTTCACCCTTGAAAAAAGCACAGACGGCGACAACTGGTTTATCATTGCCACTGTGCCCGGAGCAGGCAACAGCAATGCCCAACTCAATTACCATGTTTCCGATCCGGAAGTTTTCAACGGGCCCGCCTATTACAGTTTAAAGCAAACAGACTATGACGGCGCTTCGGTTTATTACAACCCGGTTGTTGCCAATTGCAGCAAACAGATTTCTGTTACTGAATTCAACAATCTTTTTCTCTTCGATAACCCTAAAGACGATAAAATTATAATTTCTTTCGACGGCAAACCTGGAGAGCCTTACACTGTAATTTTCATTGACCAGTTGGGAAGAAAACTATACAATAAATTATATTATGTATCTGCAGAGAACGAAAAAATTTCAATTTCCAAAACAGGCCTTGCTATCGGGGTTTATAATATAATAGTATTTAATTCCACCACCATAAAATCAAAACAGATAGCGATTATAAGTAAATAAAAAAGGCACGCGTGAACAAGAATTTATCTTAAATTAAACAATACGCTTAGTTCAGGATTTTCTTCTGAAAAATCTCTTTCCTGTGCGTATCAGTTTTTCTTTATCAACAAGGAACAAAAATAGTATTATAAAAAAAGGCAGGGCAGGAGCCCTGTATCTTACTAATGCGCCCATAACCGGCGTTGTGAGCCCGCTTAAAATAAAAGTTATCACGGCAAAGGATATACAGAAATAAAACAAGGACAGATTCGGGATTTTCTTTATATTGATAAAGCAGATGCTTACTAAAATAACCACAATCAGCAACAGGTTCTCCAATGCCGAAAGCAGAACCACCGGAGAATAAGCCTCAAAAACAGCAGGGCGGAGCAATGTATTGAAAAAGGCAAGAGGAGAATTAAGGAGCAGGGATACCCCTGCGGGTTTTAATTCAGGAACAAAAATCACACTGCCGACATTTCCGGCAGTCTTTATCAGTTCTGCAAAATCCTGCTGTTTGTAACAAAGGATATGGATAAAATTATATCGTGTGAAATATTGAATATTGAATGCAAGCAGCAGGAAAATTATATGAACGCCCAGAAATTTCCAAAAAGAAAATTTATTGCCGGACTTTAACAGAAGCGCTATGGTTGCCAGCCCCGGTAAAACAGAAATAGCAATATAAATTTTGGAGTATAACAATATTATAATTGCAAAAATAAAAGCGATAAGGTTATAAGGCGAAAATTTTTTCAATAGGCCCATGCCGGAATAGATGAGGATTCCCATCCCGAACATAATAAGCCCTTCTTTTAAAACCCCGGATGTCCACAACAGAACGGAGGGTACTAAAAAAACTGCAACTAACAATTCGTTTTTCTTATCTTTCAGCCATGGATAAAATGTTTTATAAATAGCAGCGAGTCCCGTGAAAGAAATAAACGACATGAAAACCGAATTCACGCTGTAGTACCCGAATGAAAACAGGCAGGAAATGGCGTTGAAACGGATCATGGTCTTGTAGTCGTTATACAAATCATAATTAAAATTCCGGTGCCAGTAAGTAATCAGGTCATAATATTTTTTCAGGTGGGGCGCATCGCCGTCAATCCCTGTAACGATGCGCAGGTAGTCTAACGGATGACTGAATGCAAATCCATAAACGATTTTACCGTCGTCAAAGAATTTATAAATATCTGCCGTTTCACGCTGCTTATAATAATAGGTATAGATAAGGGCAAGAAAGATACCGCACAGAACTTTTATGATAAATAAAACAGGCAGCGTTTTATTTGAAATACCGGGAATATTAAAAAATTTTATTTTACAGATTATAAAAACAAATAATGCTGTATACAATATGGTCAGGAGCGCTTCCAGAAATTTTTGATTTTATTTTATGCCAAAATTAAGAGAATAATTCTATATTTCGACTACGCTCAATATGATAAAAGACAGAAATCTGTAAATCCCATAAAGTTTTTTCACTACTTTTGAAACCGGAATTATACTAAAAACGGGATAAATTATCGCATTTTGGAAAGTTGGTAGTAGTAGTTGGTAGTTTGCAGTAACAGAGCGACTACCAACTACCGCTACCATCTTCCAACTCATATTTTGTTGCGGAAATTTACACCGTCTGCAGTATAATATAATAAATTTGACTCCAATACGGTTAATGAACAGATGTTTTTTTCACGCTACATAACCAATGTTTCGGCACTGCAGTTTTTCCAGTTGTTCCGCTTCGGGATACTGCTCCTCATAAGCATACTATTCACAAAGACCCATCTGAGCGTTAAAGACATTGGTATTTATGAAATGCTGCTGTTTATTGCCGGGGCGGTGAGTTTCTTCTGGATTTCCGGCCTTATACAGTCTTTTCTCCCTTTGTACAAAAACAAACAGCAGGGCGACAAAGCAAAAACGCCGGAGATTTTTAATGCTTTTCTGCTCATTACTTTTTTTAGTGTAGCCGCTTTCGTTTTTGTTTCAGGGTTTAAAACGTATATTTTAAAATATGTAAATAATTCGCAGGAGATTCCTTTTTATAATCTCTTTGCATGGTACATCCTGCTGAGCAATCCGGCAAACCTGATCGAATATATTTACCTGCTGAAGAACAAAGCGGAGCTGATTATCCAATACGGTATCGTTTCATTTACGCTTCAGTTGGCGCTGGTTGTATTGCCCGTTATTATGGGCTATGGCCTTGAGTGGAGTATCTATGGATTAATCGTTATTTCCGTTGTCCGGTTGATATGGTTATTAATCCTGATATGGAAATATTCTGGTTTTGAATTTTCCTTTTATTTTATGAAACGCCACATTAAAGTTGGATACCCCTTGATCTTAAGCGCCCTGTTAAGCGGATCGGCGCAGTATATTGACGATTTCTTAGTATCGTTCTTTTTTGATAATTCAAAATTTGCCATTTTCAAATATGGGGCAAAGCAATTCCCGCTGGTAGTATTAATGGCGAATGCATTCAGTAATGCGATGGTTCCGGTGATTGCCGCTGCCGCCACAATCTCAACTTCGTTAGTAATATTAAAACAGAAATCGGAAAAGCTGATGCACATTTTATTCCCGGTCACTATTGTGTTTCTTATATCCAGCAAGTGGCTCTACCCGGTTGTTTTCAATCATCATTTCGCAGAGAGCGCCTCTATTTTTAATATACTTCTTTTATTAATTATCAGCTATATGGTATTTCCGCAGACCATCCTTATCGGGATGAAAAAAACGAAACTAATTCTTATTGCTTCGTTTTCCGAGTTAATTGTACATATAGCACTCAGCCTTATTCTGCTTCATTACTGGGAAATTCTGGGTATTGCAACTGCTACGGTGATAGCTTATTTCTTTGAGAAAATCCTGCTGATGGGCTTTTGCTTTTTTATTTTAAAAATTAAACCTGCCCAATACATCCCCGTAAAAATTTATACAGTATATTCATTGTTGTCGCTCGCTGCTTTTTTCGGGATTACATACATTTTGTAATCGCTATGGAGACACATTATCCGTTTATCGCTTTTACATTTCACTTAGGCGCTGACTTGTTACCCCAGGTACATTTTCAGATTTTTATTTTTTGCAGAACTTTTCAATTTCCTCACCGCTTTTTCTTTTATCTGGCGGATACGCTCCGGGGTAAGTCCTATTTCATCGGATATCTCTTCGAGGTTTAATGCATTCTGCCCGCACAGGCCATAGAATAACCTGATCACCTCTCCTTCCCGCGGAGACAACGTTTGCATTGCCCGCTCTATTTCCTTGCTCAATGATGCGGTGAGCAATGCGCTGTCGGGACTGTCTTCATTGTAATTCGGGATCAGGTCATACAAATTTGAATCCTCTTCGTGAGTAGCCGGAGCATCCATCGAAATGTGCCTGCCGTAATTTTTTAGTAATAACCTTACATCTTCAGGAATAATTTTAAGTTCAGCGGCTATCTCTTCTGCAGAGGGTTCGCGCTCCAGCATTTGTTCAAGTCTGGCAGAAGTTTTGTTTATTTTATTTAATGATCCCACCTTGTTCAACGGCAGCCGTACTATCCGTGATTGTTCTGCCACTGCCTGCAGGATCGATTGCCGTATCCACCACACTGCATATGAAATAAATTTAAACCCGCGTGTTTCATCAAAGCGCTTCGCAGCAATGACTAATCCCATGTTTCCTTCATTGATAAGGTCCGACAGGGTGAGCCCCTGATTTTGATATTGCTTGGACACAGATACGACGAAACGGAGGTTTGCATTGATAAGCCTGTTTAATGCGCCGATGTCGCCTTCATGAATTTTCCGGGCAAGTTCAACTTCTTCTTCAGGTGTGAGCAGGTCAACTTTCCCGATATCCTGCAGATACGTTTCCAATGAAGCGGTATCCCGGTTGGTTACCTGTTTGGATATTCTCAATTGTCTCATATATATTAATACGAAAATAACTCATAAAAGTTATTTATACTTTGCGTGGGATACCTACCTACCTGCTACCGGCAGGCAGGCCGCAGGCAGGAAATTATACATAAGTAAAGTAGGCAGTCGCGTTATGCACTTGGCAGGCAGATACTGCCTACTGCTGCTGCCTACTACCACTTGTTGAAATGTCCAAATTTATCCAGTTTTAAGTATAACCGGAAGCGAATTTAATTTTTGATGCAAGAAGATATTATTTCAGGGCAAACGCATGAAGAAAATGTTCTTCTTAAACAGGTCGCCTCTCTGAGGCTTTGTTTATCGGGTGACCATTATTGCTATAAGCAGAACGTCCCTATTGGGACTATAAATATAATAAAAAATCCGTTAGGATTGACC
>JACREX010000078.1 GCA_016212695.1 Bacteroidia bacterium | reverse complement strand
TGAATAAATTCATAGATATACCCCTAATAAATTACACAAAAATACCATAATGAATCATTAATGTGTTGATTATAAAATTGTTAAAAAGAAAAGAAGAAAAATTAATTAGGGGTACATATAATTATGAAATTCTATGTTTATGTATACCTTCTCCTTTATTTATTATTCACAAAATATCTAAATAATGAATATTGAATTAATCAAGTTATACCTCTTTAAAACTATTTCGCAGCCATTTTAGCCCACGAATCCTTAAGCGTAACAGTCCGGTTAAACACAAGTTTTTCGGGGCTTGTGTCTTTATCAAAACAGAAATACCCGATTCGCTCAAACTGATATTTCATGTCCCTGTCAGTATTCTTTAAAAAGGGTTCCACATACCCTGTAATTATCCGGAGTGAATCCGGATTCAGATAGTCTTTGAAATCTTTTCCCTCTTCCGAGTCATCGGGATTTTCTTTTATGAACAGGCGGTCGTAGAGCCGCACTTCTGCCTTAACGGCATACTCTGCCGAAACCCAGTGGATGGTTCCCTGAACCTTGCGGCCATCCGGGGAATTGCCTCCTTTTGATGCGGGATCGTAGGTGCAATGAACTTCAATAATATCGTCTGTTTTTTCATCTTTCACTACCTGTGTGCACCGGATAAAATATGCATACCGGAGCCGTACTTCATTTCCGGGAGAAAGCCTGAAATACTTTTTGGGCGGATTTTCCATGAAGTCGTCTTTTTCAATGTAGATCACTTTTGAAAAAGGAACTTTTCTTTTACCCGCGCTTTCATCTTCCGGATTATTGATTGCATCAAGCAGTTCGTCTTTTCCTTCCGGATAATTATCAATGACAACCTTTAAGGGATTTAACACGCCCATAACGCGGATTGCTTTTTTGTTGAGGTCTTCGCGCAGGCAATGCTCCAGCAGTGCGACATCGATCGCATTATCACGTTTGGCCACACCTACGATATCTGCAAAGTTCCGGATGGATTCCGGCGTATAGCCGCGCCTTCTCAGTCCGCATATCGTAGGCATCCTGGGGTCGTCCCATCCGTTCACATATTTTTCTTTTACAAGCTCAAGGAGTTTGCGCTTGCTCATCACGGTATAGTTTAAATTAAGACGGGCAAATTCTATTTGCCGTGGGGCGTAAATGCCAATCTCTTTAATGAACCAGTCGTATAGCGGCCTGTGTACCTCAAACTCCAGCGTGCAGATGGAATGGGTGATGCTCTCGACAGAATCGCTTTGCCCGTGGGCATAATCATACATCGGGTAAATGCACCACTTGTCGCCGGTTCTGTGATGCCGTGCATTAATGATGCGATACATCACGGGATCCCTCATATGCATATTCGGGGATGCCATATCTATTTTTGCGCGCAGCGTTTTTTCGCCGTCTTTGAATTCGCCCATTCTCATACGTTCAAAAAGATCGAGGTTTTCTTCAACAGAACGGTTTCGCCAGTGGCTTTCTTTACCCGGCACAGTCGGGGTTCCGCGGCTGTTGCTCATCTCTTCGGCAGTCATATCGCACACATATGCTTTTCCTTTTTTAATAAGGATTAAAGCGTATTCATACAATTTTCCAAAATAATCCGAAGCATAATATTCCCGGTTGTCCCAGCTAAATCCTAACCATTGTATGTCTTCTTTAATGGAATCTACATATTCCACATCTTCTTTCACAGGATTAGTATCGTCAAACCTCAGGTTGCAGAGCCCGTTATATTTTTCTGCAGTGCCGAAATTCAGACAGATGGATTTGGCATGGCCAATGTGCAGATACCCGTTTGGTTCCGGGGGAAACCGTGTATGAATCCTTTTCTCATTCTTGCCGTTTTTTAAATCATCTTCAATGATCTGATGAATAAAATGGATCCCTTTTTCAATTTTACCGTCCTTTGCCGTGTTTTCCATGTCTTAAAGTTTTATGGGATTCCCTGTGCAAAAGTAAGAGATTTATCAAATGCTGAAAATTTATTTTGGAAAATTACAAGGTCATGAATTATTCATTAATTTCGCCGGATAAAAGGAGATATACTAAAAACGAAATAAAATTGTACATTTTGTAATTACTGAAAATTTTAAAATTCCAAATTCCAAGTCCCAAATTCAAAGGGAGAAAAGTTATTTTTCAGGCTCTTGGACTTTTATTCTTTGGGCTTGGGGCTTGGGGCTTGGGGCTTGAAATTTTCAATTAAATATATAAATTTAGACCATTCAAAGTATAGTAATCAATACAAAAGAAAGATGAATGGAATAATACAGTTGGAGGGCATGGAGTTTTATGCCTTTCATGGTTGCTATAAAGAAGAGCAGGTCGTTGGAAGTAAATTCATGGTTGATGTGAGCATTACCACAAATTGTGAAAAGGCCGTGAAAACAGACAGCATAAAAGATGCCCTGAATTACCAGGCGGTTTACGAGATCATAAAAAAGGAAATGTCTGTTAAATCGCATTTACTGGAGCATGTGGCAGGCAGGATACTGGATTCGTTGTTTGCAAAATTTGAAACCATACAAAATGCCGCTATCAAGATAGCGAAGGTAAACCCTCCGGTTGGCGGACAGGTAGGCAAAGTGAGCATAACTTTAATGCGGTAAGAAATGGTTATGTTTCCTCTTTTATTTAATTACCATTCACAATAGGGTTTTTCGATCAGGCTGGTGTTGAAATAGCGCGGCTCGTGTGTTACTTCTTCTGCTATCCACGGCGGTTTTTCAAAAGATTCTCCGGTATGGGAAAGTTCAATCTCCGCAAGGATCAAGCCCTGATTTTTTCCGTGAAATTCGTCAACTTCCCAGGTTTTGTTTTTATATGAAATTTTGTAACGGGTTTTTTCAATGTATTGGTTGTTGCAGTAATTTCTTAATAATTCCAATGCGTCCTGATAGGGAATTTCATATTCATACTCATCACGGGTAATGCCCTGTTTTGAGCCCTTTATGGTAAGAAAAGCCTTGTCTTTGATTATCCTTATGCGGACAGATTTTTCACGGGTTCGCAATAAATAACCCTGTTTATAAAAAACTCCTTCGGCAGGTTTTTTCCATTCGTCGCTTTTGGTCAGAAATTTTCTTTCAATCTCTATGGGCATGGTTCTTATTGTTTTTTTTTTGATATCGAAATCTTTTAATGTAATATTTCCAAGTTCTTTTTGATTCTTTACCGTTTCTTTATATGTGCCGTCGGGATCGCCCGCCTCCATGGTTGCATTTTTTTCTTCAATAAGAATCCATTCATTATTAATAAATTTAAACGTGTCGAATCTGGCCCATCTCTGTGAGCTTCCTCCGTAATGCCCGATGGTCACGGTGTTATTTTTTATATCAAGCGATTCAAAAGGATCTCCAAATGCGCCTCCGCATGTTTTACAAAAAATCGCTGTAGAAGAAGTAATCGAAAGAGTAAGAGATTTATCCTGGTTTTTAAAAAGGATCAGCAATAATCTCGGATATTCGGCATCGCTGTTCATATCCTCTTCCATTTCTTTCAGGGCAACGGCAATATCTTCAAGGCCGTCTTTATTCAGGTCGCCCTTTGCCTGCCCGATCATGTCCCAGCCCTTGGGTACAAAATCTTCAACGCGCCGTCCCGTTTGCCGTATCTGCGGCAGCGTCTGGGAAAATAAACCGTCTGCCATAAAAAGAAAAAGGAGCGATGCGGTTATTAAAAAAAGCAGGTTGGTTTGCATACTGTTATTTGTAATGCAGGTATTTTTCCACTAATTTTTTAATTTCTTCGTGCATACCATATAGTTCTTCGCTAAGATTCCTGTCGTTGTATGACTGCAGAATTTTTATGATCGAATCAATAGTGCCTTTCGGGAATATACCGTTTTTTTCATAAATATACCTGTTTTTTTCAAGGCATTCGGCAGAGTGCCAGCACGAGACCGGAAGCTGTTTGAGATGCTTCAGTTTGTCTTTAAATTCTGCTTTAAAGATATTTACGGATACATAGAATTCATCGGCTTTCTTCAGCGCATCGGGCATTTCTAATCCATACAGCGATGAAACGATAAGTCCTGCGGCAAGAAGATAAATGTCTGCAGAACCATCGGGAACCCGGAATTCGTAAGTCTGCTTGTTTGAGTAATCTTTTATTTCGCCCGGTTCATTCGGATTGGCGTCTTTTATCATATTGTCCACACCCATCCATCCAAGGGGAACCCGCACCAGCGCAGAACGGTTCCTGTTGCCCCAGCAAATATAGGTGGGCGCTTCCTGGTGGGGTACCAGCCTCAGGTATGAAGTAGGTATGGTATTCCCGAATGCCGTCAGCGAGGTAGACATCTCTAAGATACCGGCAATCATTTTCTTTGCGCTTTCGCTGAGCATGTTGTTTTCCACAAGGATATTTTTCCCGTCTTTTTCAACCATCATATGGATATGAAGGCCGCTGCCCGCTTTGCCCACGCTGATCTTTGGAGCAAAACTCACAACGATCCCGTATTTGTTACCGAGCATCCGCAGTATCCATTTTGCAAGAACAAGCTGGTCCATGGCATCTTCGACATCCGTAGGCATGAATTCGATTTCGTGTTGCTCATAAAGAATACCCTCTTTGGTAAAACTGCCCACTTCGGCATGGCCGTATTTGATAAGGCCGCCGGCTTCAGCGATCAGCGCCATGGCTTCGCGGCGGAGTTGTGCATATTTTGCGAACGGTTCGGAACTGTGATAGCCTTTCTGATCCACTGCGGGATATATTTTTTGCTGGTTGCTCACCGCATAATATTCAAGTTCTCCCATTGCTTTAAAGGTGCAACCCGTTGATTTTTTAAAATGCAGATGCGCTTTTTTAAGGATATATTCAGGCGCGCTTTCAAGCGGTTTGCCTTCATTATTGTAAAATGAACACAGGAAACTGATGGTGGGAATTTCTGCAAAGGGATCGACAAACGCAGTTTTAAACCGGGGGATTACATACAGGTCGCTCGATCCGGAATCAATATAAGAAAAGAGACTCGATCCGTCAACCCGTTCTCCGCTTGACAGAACATTCTCGAGATGCTCGTAGCTTGAAATTATAAAATTCAGGGTTTTTAATTTCCCGTCTTCCGGGACATAACGGAAGTTGATCATTTCGATGCCGTTTTCAATAACGTATTTTATAATATCCTGCTTTGTGAATTCAGAAGCGGGTTTCTTCAGGTATTTAACTAATTTGTTGGGATTTAATAATATTTCGCTTTCTTTCATAGCCTGGTATTTAATAAATAAATGATATTTTGTAACTACTCAGCAGGGTTATATGTTTAATACTTAATTATTTAACCGCAAAGAGCACAAAGGTATCGCAAAGAACGCAAAGTTATAAATACTTGGTTTACATTTCCTTGTGAACTTTGCGTAATTTCTCTGCGAACT
>JACREX010000079.1 GCA_016212695.1 Bacteroidia bacterium | reverse complement strand
CTTTTGTCCTACTGGTCGGTTGTAAAAGTTATTTACATACCTTTGTTAATATCAAATTTTTACCGAACTATTGTATCACAAAAAGCTCAAAAAACATTATTTTTGAAAAAATAGAATTTTTGGTAGCATCTCCTTGAAAAAATTGGAACTAAATTTAAAAAATCAGGTCGCATTCATGAGCAGACCCTACTTAAAAAGGCTTCATTTTCTTCTTTTTTCGGTTTATGGTCTCTCGCTATTTTATTTTGTACTTCAATTTCTTTATAAAAATTACCTTTTGTCCGGTCGGCAATGTAAATTCTGAATGGTTTTATTACTGCGCCAAGAAATTTAACGCCTTTTGTAAAATGTTGCAGATAAATTTTATTGGGATGCAATTCGAGATGTAGCTTTTCTTTCAAATATTCACGGATGGATGGCCGGAATGCATAATTTCAAATATTCTTTGCTTGGATGTATAAGTACAAAATCGTCAACGTACCTGCCGTAATGTTTTATGTGCAAATCTTTTTTAACCCAATGATCAAATTCGTTCAGATAAACATTACCGAATAATTGTGAGGTAAGATTTCCAATCGGCAAACCGCAATTTTCTGATGCATGAAACAGGCTTTTAGTCTTCGGTAAATCGTTCCAGTCCGATTTTTTACCTTTTATGACACAATTCTTTGTCGGGTCGTTGAATATAGTTCTTTTAATCAGGTACAGGACTAATGGAAGGTCAAAGGTCAATTTTTCTTTTTTGTCAAGTAACGACTGTTGTACTTTATTATAAAGCAATTCCTTGTTTATACCCATAAAATATCCTTTTATATCAAGTTTTAAGATATAGCATTCCTGCTTATAATTTTGTGAGCATGAACGAATAAAATGGTCTATTTGCTTTATACCATAATGTGTTCCTTTGCCTGTACGGCAACTGTAACAGTCATTGATTAACAAAGACTCAAATACGTGACTGATGTAATTAAAAATAAGATGGTGAACTATCCTGTCCCTGAAATCGGCTGCAAATATCTCACGCTGAACAGGGCTGAAATTTATAAAGCATATACTTGGCTTTATCACATATTTCCTGTTTATAATTTCTTCATGCAACTGAAACAGGCTGCTTTCGTAGTTCATTTCAAACGACAGTGCATTCATCGTTTTTCTTTTATTCTTTCGGGCATCATAATAGGCCGTGAAAAGGTCTGTTACGGGAATACCTTCAATTTGTTTATCACATAAGGATAATTGTTCCATTTTTATTATTTTTATAAAAGCCCCGTGAAAACGGGGCTTTTATTTCCAGTCCTTAACACAACGCACCGAAAAGCCATAAGCCTTATTGTTGGTATTCCGGTTGACCTGCGTGATCGTGTAATTCAAGTTCCGATTCCACGCATTTGCGCCACTCTCAGTAGAAGTCCACACGTTCGTGTTGTTACCACGATTGTTGTAATTGCCATTCGTATTGCGATAACCCGAAGGACCTACTGTTTTAATAATCATTTAACTCTTTTGACCGGCTACATTAAGTCAGCCAAAATTACATAGCTTATACACACTGTTTTTATTTTACAGTATTTACTGCATAAGCAGATTATTGGACTAAAACGGTACACTTTCTTTTACAATAGCAAAAGAAACTCCGACCAGTATTTTAATTGCTTGCTTTTTGCCATCCGGCAAGCTGCTTTGATACATTTTCAATTTTTTCATTTATGATTACAAATTTTTTTAAATCTATCTGCTTTAAATCTTTTATCAGCCTTAATAATACACGAAGAACTTCTATATTCTCCCTTGCTGTTTGCCCTGAAAATATTCATTATCATTTCAAGCGTTTCATTTTTCAGCTTTTCGCCCACAGTATATTTATATTCCTTGCTAAAGTTCTTAACAAATTGAAATATTTCAACTAGCAAATCATAACTTGCTTTGTAAACAGGCAGATTATCGTACGTGGCCATTTTTTAGTTTGTAAAATTTTATATTGAATAATTCATAATGTAACTGCTTCCCGTGAACAGTTATCAGTTCGCATTGATCTTTCATATCAGGCTAAATCGTATTTTGCAAGATCGTTCCTGGCTTGTGTGAATTCATTTATAATTTTTTTTACAATATCAGCAGCAGGCTTTATTTCATTGATAAGTCCTGATATCTGCCCGATTTCGAGTTCGCCATCATCGAGGTCTCCGTCGAACATTCCTTTTTTAGCCCGTCCTCTTCCCAACAGGGCGGATAAGGCATCGAGCGGTGCGCCGGTGAGTTCGAGTTTTTCTACCTCTTCGTAAAATTTATTTTTTATCAGCCTCACAGGGACAATACGTTTCAGTGTAAGGTGTGTATCTCCGTCTTTTGTTTCAAGTATTTTCTTTTTGAAATCAGGATGTGCAGAACTTTCAAGGCTTGCAACAAAACGGGTACCGATTTGTACCCCTTCAGCGCCTAATGCAAAAGCGGCAAGCATCCCACGGCCGGTACCAATACCTCCGGCAGCAATCAATGGGATCGAAACCGATTCACGAACCAAGGGGATCAATACCATAGTGGTTGTTTCTTCTTTACCATTATGTCCGCCTGCCTCGAAGCCCTCGGCAACAACGGCATCAACGCCCGACTCTTCACTTTTTTTTGCAAACTTCACATTGGCTACCACGTGAACTACAGTAAGTCCGGCCGCTTTGAGAAATGTTGTATATTTTGCAGGATTTCCTGCAGAGGTAAAAACAATCTTTACCTTTTCCTCAATGATGATTTTAAGGAATTCCTCGGAGAAAGAAAAAAGTATGGGAACATTCACCCCAAAAGGTTTGTCGGTCGCCTTCTTACATTTTTGAATGTGTTCACGCAGGATATCCGGAGTCATGGAACCTGATCCGATAAGGCCAAGTCCCCCGGCATTGCTCACAGCGGAAGCCAGTTCCCATCCGCTGCACCAGATCATACCGGCCTGGATTATGGGATATTTGATATTGAAAAGCTGAGTTATACGGTTCATGTAAAAAAAAATAAGGTTTACAAAATTAATATTTATCTGAAAAAATAATATATTTTTGTAATAATAAAAAATAAAGGAGTATGCCTACAATTTTTATTATTGGGAAATATCGTTTCTTTTTTAACAGCAGAGAAGAAACCAGAATTCATGTGCATATAACCACTTCAAACGGAACGGCAAAATTCTGGTTAGAACCAATAATAAGTATGACTGACTTTTATAACTTATCATCAAAAGAGTTAAAAGAAATTCAAACAATAATTGAAAATAAAAGCGATGAAATCATTTCACAATGGAAAAAACATTTTAACCAATAATGCAATAACAGCTATTACACATTTGGGCTTTTATTTATTAGTTGAAAGCAAAGAATATTTTATTCCTTTTACTGATTATCCGGTTTTCAAACAAGCTTCAGTGGATGAAATTTATGATTTCAAAATGTTGTCTCCACGACAAATTTATTGGAAAAAACTTGATTGCGATATAGAACTGGAAGCTTTAGAATATCCTGAAAAATTTGTATTGACTTTTAACATTTCAAACCATAACAAAAAGAAACGCCTGACCGTAAAGACAGACGTTTCCTGACAAATAAATATTTATTCCGCTTTTTTGTAAACAATAGACACCAACGTTTTATCATCGCCGCCCATGTTAATGGACAAACCGTAGGGACGTTCCGGTTTTATTTTAATCTGGTTCGCTTCTGCTTTGCCGGTCAGTTGTTCCAATATGGTTACTGCCTGGTGCACGCCGGTAGCGCCTGTGGGATGTCCCCAGCCGACTAATCCGCCGGTTGTGTTGAAAGGCACTTCACCGTCGCGGGCAGTTTTGCCTGCAAGAACATAATCAGGTCCTTTTCCGTGTTCGGCAAAACCGATTGCTTCTGTAGCCAATATTCCGGCAATGGTAAAACAGTCGTGACATTCAACAGTTCCGAGCTGGTCTTTGGTTATACCTGCGGATTCGAATGCTTTTTTCACTGCTGTCCGGGTAGTGGCGAGTATGGTGAGGTCTGCAGGAGTCCTGGTAATGTCATCTTCGGCCATTCCGAAACCAATAATTTCCACAGCTTCGCTTTTGGGTATTCCTGTTTTTTTCAATCCTTCTTCTGAAACAATGGCGATTGCCGATGCACCGTCGGAAACTTTTGAACAATCGAAAACATTCAGGCTGTCAACAAATCCTTTTGGATTCGGAGGAGTCATTCCGACTGCATCAAGGTCTTCTGTTGTATTATGAAATTCTTGGGCGGTAGGACAGAGGCGGGCGTTTTCAATGGCATTGCGATACCAGCGCGCCATGGCTTTTCTGGTTTTAACTGCATCGAATTTCGCCTGGTACGCTTTTGCCCTGTCGCTGAATTTGCCCGGGAAAAAATAAGCATGACCGTTTTTTCTTTCTTTGGCCCATCCGGCAGCAGCGAGAATATCCGCACCGTATATCGCTTTAACCGTGTTCTGCACTTCCACGCCGATAACGAGAACCACATCAGCAGTTTCTGCAAGAACTGATTTTATGCCTGCAGCGAGAGCCAATGCTCCTGAGCCGCATGCACCTTCGACACGCGTGCATGGTATATATCGCAATCCTTCATCTATGTATGGAATGAATCCTGCCAGGTTTCCCTGCCTGTTGAAACGCGAAGCGATGAAATTTCCGATAACAGCTTCATCCACATTTTTAGCGCCGCCAATCATCTTCAACACTCCCTGGCCTGCTTCTTTAATATATTCTTCCAGCCCCGGCCGTTCTTTCTTGGGATTGAATTCTTTTCTGCCTGTACCCATCGAAATGGTGTTGTACCCGGCTATCATATAAACTTTTCTACGTAATTTAGTCATAACAAAATCCTCCTTATTTTATAAATAATCATTAATCGGGCCATATGCATGGAAGAATCCTGTGAGCAACACCGTGTTCACATCATTTTCAGTAAAGGCCACTTTATCTTTCACTAAATTTTGTCCGATTTCCTTAGAACGTGCGGCATATTTTTTAGAGAGCTGCGCACCTAATGTTTCCAAGCTTTTCAGATCGCCGAAGTATTTTCTGAATACCTCTTCTTTTTTCGGGTTACCTATAACAGTTTTCCAGGGTTGAAGCGATGCAGGGGGTTTCCCCAACGCATCATCACATTTCGCCTGAAATTCTGCAATAGCAGCGTATGATTTTTTATTGATGTCATAGATTGCCACCGGTCTCCCCTTTTCATATTTAAGGAAACCGTCTTTTTGCGAACCGTCGGAATTTTGTCCTCCTTTAACATTTAACCCGATAAATTTGTCTAATAACGGGCTGTGAATTTCTTCATCTTTCACGTCAGCGTTCATAACTTTCATTATATACTGACAAACATCTATGCCGACATAATCTATCAGTTGAAATATACCCATCGGACGGATAAGGAAATCCTGGCTTACTTTATTTATTATATAAAGAGCCTCTGTATAGCCGAAGTTTTTAGTCAGACGTTCAACTTCCGAAATACCGTGCAATGCATCTCTCATGAAGTGACCGTTACCAATAAATCCTGCAAAATCATGTGAAGGAACTACAACTTTCTTTAGGCTTTTTGCATAGGCAAGCGCAAATTCTTCAACTTCTTTTAAGGTGGATTCGGCTTTGATCAGTTCGGCCAATTTCTGAACTGCCGGCGGATTATAAAAATGGAAGCCGATGATCCTGCCATTGAGTTTGGCTTCTGTATCAAGTTTGGTAATGGGTATTGAAGATGTATTGGTAAAGAACCAGGGTTCTTTTTTATTGTTCTGATTGATATGTGAAAAAATTTTGATTTTCAATTCAGGATCTTCCTTGATGGCTTCAAAAATCATTGTTGACTGATACGCCGCTTCGATGCAGACGGTGGGTCGTACAATACTTAAAACATCAAAAACATACTGGTCAATAATTTCACCATTATCTACAAGATCAGCCCTGTTTTCATAAACGCTTCTTAACAGGCCAACTTTTTTCTCAGCGGCTTTTTGAACCTGTACTTTGAGATAACTCATAAGCCCTGATAAAGCCATATCAGAAACATCCATAGCATTCATGACAAATTGTTTGCCTTTGTTCTCAGGTTTCAGGCTTAGATCGGCCATTTCAATCGCGGTGAGCAACAGGATGCCGCTGCCCATTTTTCCTGCCGCGCCGAGCACTGTTACATGTTGCAGTCTTTCTGTATATTCCATATAAATATAGTTTTAATTAATACTCTTTATTAAAGCGCCAAATTTATTTGAATTTTGTTATTTTCACCAGTTGGGTTTTCTTTTCTCAAGAAATGCTTTCATCCCTTCTGCGCCTTCATTACCAAAAAGAGAGCCGAATTCTTTGGATTCTAACTCACTGCCGCTTACAAAATCAGTATGCATACTTTGCCTTGCCGCATATTTTATTTTGCGAACCGCTTTAGGTCCTTTCGAAGCAATCCTGCCGGCCATGGCAATAGCCTCAGGCATTAACTGATCCGGTTCAACGACTTTTTGCACCAACCCCATGCGTAATGCTTCATCGGCCGTGATCATGTCTGCCGTGCATAATAAATACAATGCATTGGAGATACCAACAATCCTGGGAAGCCGTTGAGTAGCCGCATACCCGGGAATTAATCCGAGGTTCACTTCAGGCTGACCGAATTTAGCGACATTGCTGGCAATCCTGAAATCGCAGGCCATAGCCAGTTCGCAGCCGCCGCCCAGAGCAAAACCATTAATAGCGGCAATAACGGGAACTCCAAGTTTTTCAATACTTGAAAATGTATTCTGGCCAATCCGTGAAAAATTACTTCCCTGTTCCGGATTCATATCCACCATTTCGGCAATATCAGCGCCAGCAACGAATGCTTTGCCTTCGCCTGTTAGTATCATCACTTTAATGTCATCTCTTTTTGAAATGGATTCAAGCAGGCTATCCATTTCTTTAAAAAATTTTGAATTTAGTGCGTTCAAGGCCTGGGGACGACTTATTTTTACTATGGCGATCCCATTTTGTACTTCAAGTTTTAAAATTTCATATTCCATATTTTTCTCATATTTAAATTAGGGTTTCAAATGTATGTAAAGAAAGTATATTTACAAATAATAAAAACATTTTGTATAGCAGGTATTTTCAATAATACATGACTTTAATCATATTCGCATACATTAAATAACATACTGCATTATGTTTTCTGTTTTTCCCTGAAAATTTATTAGCTTTGAATCTTAAAACTACAGGTTATGTTAAAAAAAATACTGATACTGATTTTCTTAGTATCGAATGGTTATTTTGTATTTCCTCAATATATAAAATCTGTCGCAGTATTTTACAGTAACAGCAGCGCTTACAGCGGGATTTTCGGAATCAGCGATACGGCCGTATGGAATTACAGCTGGTTCTATGGCGAATGGCTTCCGCTTTCCAATAACGGCTTAGTAAGGCATGGTAACATTGTACAATTAAAATTAATCGCCGTTTATAATGACGGTACAAGCACCACTGAAGGGCTTTATGTTGTTTCCGATACAGCAGTGTTCAATTACAGCTGGTACCTTGCAGAATGGCTTCCTTTGGAAAACACGGGTCTGATCCGAAAAAACGATACGGTTCAGTTGAGTTCAATCTCAGTATATCAGAACGGATCGCAGACATCAAGCGGAATATTTGCGGTTTCCGATACGGCGGTTTTCAAATATGAATGGTACACCCATGAATGGAATCCTTTATCAAATAACGGGCTTCATACTTCAAAAAATATTATTTTATCAAATGAGTACAATTATTCTGCGAATCCGAACCCATTTACTTCAGCCACCAATATTACCTATTCGCTTCCTCCGGGATTTAATGATTGGGTTCGAATTGCAGTGTATGATTACCAGGGGCAATTTGTTAAGGAGATTGTGAACGAAAAGCAAACGGAAGGAAATTACTCTGTAGAATTTAAAAGTACTGGTATTCCTGCAGGGATTTATTTTTATGAGATTTTTGGCAAAGGCATCTGCAGGGCTAAGAGAATGGCAAAATTGTTTTAACTGTTACAGTGTAATTATAAAAAAAATGTAGGTTTGTTATTATATCAAGGTTAGTTTTTATGTTAAGAGAAGATGAAATTAAAAGATACAGCCGTCATATCAGGCTTGCCGAAATAGGAGAGAAGGGACAGGAAAAATTTAAAAAGGCAAAAGTGTTAGTAGTGGGAGTTGGGGGCTTGGGTTGCCCTGTTTTACTGTATTTAACTGCTGCCGGTATAGGCACAATAGGTATTTTAGATTACGATACTGTGGACGAATCGAATCTTCATCGGCAGATTTTATTCGGTACTCATGATATTGATAAACCCAAGGTTTTTGCAGCAAAAGAACGTCTTGAAGTTTTGAATCCTTTTATTGATTTTAAGATACATTTTGTTAAACTTACCAAAAATAATGCACTCGATATCTTCAAAGAATATGATATTATTGTTGAAGGATCCGATAATTTTCCCACGCGCTATTTAACTAACGATGCCTGCGTATTATTGAAAAAACCTCTTGTTTACGGCGCTGTGGAACGGTTTAACGGACAGCTTACGGTCTTTAATTATCATAACGGACCCACATTGCGCTGCCTTTGCCCGAACCCGCCGGATCCTCTCGAAACACCCTCCTGTTCGGATGTCGGCATCATGGGAGTAATGCCCGGAATGATCGGAACCATGCAGGCAAATGAAGTGATTAAAATTATTACCGGAATAGGAAATGTGCTATCAGGCAAACTGCTTCTGCTCGATGCATTAAATTTCAAAATGGATATAGTAAATTTCAGCAGGGATGAACAACATGCCAATATCACGGAGTTGAAGGATTACACTGATTTTTGTATTTCCGCTGCAAACATTAAGGAAATAACTTCAGATGAACTAAACCGTAAATTAGAAGATGGCAAGGATTTTCAAATCATTGATGTGAGAGATCCGGAAGAGTACAATAATTTTGATCTAAAGCGTGAATTGATTCCTTTGAGTGAAATTCCTGAAAATAACATGTTGGTCTCAAAAGAAAAACCTGTTGTGTTTGTTTGTAATTACGGAATAAAAAGTATGAGCGCTATAAATTATCTTCAGAAACGCTTTGGATGTAATAATCTTTTAAGTCTCAGGAACGGCATTGCCGAATGGAATGTTCTGTTTGGGAAAAAATAAAATTTAAAATTACAGATATGAAAATTGCAGAAAATATCGGGCAGCTTATCGGTAAAACACCCCTCGTTTACCTGAATAAAATAACTGGAAATTCGTATGCAAAAGTGGCTGCAAAACTTGAATTTTTTAACCCTGCTTCTTCTGTGAAAGACAGGATAGGCTGGGCAATGATTGAAGATGCTGAAAAAAGGAGGTTGGTCAATAAACAAACAACGATCATAGAACCCACTAGTGGCAACACGGGGATTGCTCTTGCTTTTACCTGTGCTGTAAAAGGATATAAATTAATTTTAACAATGCCTGAAAGCATGAGTATTGAAAGAAGGGCGATATTAAAAAGTTTTGGCGCTGAGATTATACTGACAGAAGCAGCTAAGGGCATGAAAGGCGCAATTGCCAAAGCGGAAGAATTGATAGCAATGACGCCAAATTCTTTTATGCCTCAACAGTTTAAAAACCTTGCCAATCCGGAAATACACAGGAGAACAACAGCCGAAGAAATATGGAATGATACGGATGGAAAAATTGATATCTTAGTTTGCGGCGTTGGAACAGGAGGCACGATTACCGGTGTTTCCGAAGTATTAAAAAAATACAAACCCGGAATAAAATCTGTTGCGGTTGAACCTTCTGCATCGCCTGTCTTATCAGGTGGCCAGCCTTCTCCGCATAAAATACAAGGGATAGGCGCAGGTTTTGTCCCGGATATTTTGAACAGGAATATCATTGATGAAATTATCCAAGTTTCAAACGAGGATGCCATCAGCACAGCGCAAAATATTATAAGATGCGAAGGTATCTTATGCGGTATCTCGTCAGGCGCTGCTGCATGGGCTTCGATACAGATTGCTGAAAGGGCAGAGAACAAAGGGAAACTGATCGTGGTCATTTTTCCGGATACCGGTGAACGATATTTAACTACGGAGTTGTATAAATTTTAAAATAAAAAAAGCCGGAAAAACCGGCTCTTTTATTTTATTCACGATTCTCTTTGAAATTATCCGGTTTTGGTAGTATCGCTTTTCTGGAAAGTTTATACTTGCCGGTCTTCTTATCCACATCAATAAGTTTTACATCAATTTCATCGCCTTCTTTTAAGACTTCTTCAACCGTTTTCAGGCGGCGCCATTCAATTTCCGAGATATGCAGCAAACCGTCTTTATTTGGAAGAAATTCTACAAAAGCTCCGTATGGCTGAATGGATTTTACAATACCTTTATATACTTCACCGATTTCAGGAATAGCAACAATGCCTTTGATTCTTTTGATAGCGGCAACAATGGAATCCCTGTTTTCTGCAAATACTTCAACAACGCCTGTATCGCCTATTTCTTCAATGGTAATGGTAGTGCCGGTTTTTGTCTGTATATCCTGAATAATCTTTCCTCCCGGGCCAATCACAGCGCCGATAAATTCCTTGGAAATAATGATCTTTTCAATTCTCGGAGCATGCGGTTTATAGTCGGCGCGGGGTTCTTTAAGGGTTTCCAGCATCTTGTCCAGGATGTGCAGCCTGCCTTCTTTAGCCTGGTTTAGAGCTTTAGACAGGACTTCATATGAAAGCCCGTCAACCTTGATATCCATTTGTGTGGCAGTAATCCCTTTGGTTGTACCTGTAACTTTGAAATCCATATCGCCGAGGTGGTCTTCATCGCCCAGAATATCTGAAAGTATAGCGTATCTTCCGGTCTTATCTGTTATAAGTCCCATTGCAATGCCTGAAACCGGCCTGTGAATTTTTATCCCGGCATCCATCAGGGCAAGCGTTCCTGCGCATACTGTTGCCATGGATGAAGATCCGTTGGATTCCAAAATATCGGATACTATCCTTACCGCATAAGGATTTTCAGGATCTCCTGGAACCATGCGTTTCAATGCGCGGTGTGCCAGGTTGCCGTGGCCAACTTCTCTTCTGCTCAGAAAACGTGCCGGCCTTGCTTCTCCGGTTGAAAAAGGAGGGAAGTTATAATGCAGGGTAAATTTATCAGTTCCCTGTATTAATGGCTCATCTATGATTTTTTCGTCAAGCTTGGTACCCAGCGTAACTGTGGTCAGCGATTGTGTTTCTCCTCTTGTAAATAAAGCTGAACCATGGGTTGCCGGTAAATAATCCACTTCGCATGTAATGGGGCGGATGTCTGTTGTTTTCCTGCCGTCTAACCTTTTCCCTTCATTGAGCAGGGCGTTTCTTACAGCTTCTTTTTCTATGACATGGAAATAACGTTTCACAAGAAATTCTTTTTCTTCTAATTCTTCTTCCGTAAAGCGCGTGAGGAATTCTTCTTTTATCGCTTCGAATGCTTCAACCCGTTCGTGCTTATCGGGGTTACCCAGCATGGCGGTTTTATAAACCCGGTCGTATGCAAATTCATGAAGAGTTTTTCTTAATTCTTCATCATTGGTTTCATGGCTGTATTCTCTTTTTTTGGTTTTGCCTAATTGCTCCATCAACTCCATTTGAATTTTACATTGTGGTTTAATCGTTTCATGGGCAAATTTTATGGCTTCAAGCATTTCGGTTTCTAATACCTCGCTCATCTCGCCTTCAACCATCAGGATATTGTCATAGGTTGCTCCAACCATGATATCAATGTCGGCATTTTCCATCTCAGTAAAGGTTGGATTGATTTTCATCTGGCCACCAATCCGGGCTACTCTTACTTCTGAAATAGGGCCATGGAAGGGAATATCAGAAACAGCAAGAGCTGCTGATGCTGCAAGACCTGCCAGTGCATCTGGCATAATATCTTTGTCGGCAGAGATCAGGTTGATCGTAACAAAAACCTCTGCATGGAAATCATCCGGGAATAAGGGGCGAAGAGCCCTGTCAACCAAGCGCGATATCAGTATTTCATATTCTGAAGGCCTGGATTCGCGTTTCATGAAACCGCCCGGGAACCGGCCTGTAGAAGCAAATTTTTCTTTATATTCCACAGATAAGGGCATGAAATCCACATCTTCTTTGGCTTCTTTTGCGGCAACCACAGTGGCTAAGAGCATCGTCTTACCCATTTTTACAACAACGGCTCCATCAGCCTGCTTGGCCAATTTCCCGGTTTCAATAGTAATAATTCTGCCATCGCTTAATTCAATTTTTTTTTCTACTACTTTAAACATACATCATCTTTTTTAATTCTTTATATAAATAAAAAAGGCAACTGCAACATTGCCTTTTTCGTTTCGCTACTTACGCAGGTCAAGGTCTTTTACGATAGCCCTGTACCTGGTGATATCGCTATCTTTCAGATACGTGAGCAATTTTCTTCGTTTGCCTACGAGTTTGATCAGAGCACGCTGTGTGCTGAAATCTTTTTTGTTGACCTTCAGGTGTTCGGTGAGATGGTCAATACGGTAGGAAAATAGAGCGATCTGGCCCTCTGAAGAACCGGTGTTCTTATTAGACTTCCCGTATTTTTCAAAAATTTCTTTTTTCTTTTCAGAATCCAAATAATTCATACTTACAACAATTACATTAATTTTAAAATGAGGTGCAAATTTAGATAATATTTTCGAATTGGCAATATTATCAGGAATAATTTTACGAATCGGGTTTTATCTTTATTAGAAAAGTTCGGATTTTTACTCTTTATACCGTTTCTTAACATAATACATATTGTAATTTTCGAGTTTGACATAATGTATATCTGTAACCCTTTAAAATACTGTATTTTTTTGAAATTCATAAAAGAAATTCTTTTGATTTTTTTGTTTGATAAAATTCCACTATCTTTACAATGAAATATCCTTAATTTAAAAAAATTATGAAAACAATTTTATTATCCCTCGTCTTTTGTATTATTTGTGCAATCTGTAATGAAAATATTTTTGCGCAATCACCCAATGCCTTCAGCTACCAGGCTGTAGTGCGTAACAGTAGCGGTACAGTTATTCCAAACCAGAATGTGAGTTTCAGGATAAACATTCTGCAGGGAAGTTCTACAGGCTCTCCTGTATATTCAGAAGAGCATTCTGCAACCACCAACCCGTTTGGTTTGGTGAACCTCGAAATCGGTAATGGAACAAATTCGTCCGGTAATTTTTCTACGATAGACTGGGGAAACAATACCTATTACATCAAAGTTGAATTAGATATTAACGCTGGGAATAATTACACGGTAATGGGCACAAACCAGTTGCTTTCCGTGCCGTATGCGCTGTATTCGCCGGGCAATTACAAAGCGGGAAACGGGATAAGCATTTCGAATGACACGATTAAAAACACTTCGCCAAACCAACTTGTTACTTTAACTGATGGCAGCGGAATATCCATCACGGGAACATATCCTGATTTTACCATTACCAATACAAATCCTGATCAGACGATTACTTTAAACGGTATTGGCGCAACAACGGTTACTGGTACTTATCCGAATTTCACTATTCATTCTACAGATAGTAACACAACCTATAATGCAGGAACGGGAATTAATATTTCGGGAGGAACGATCACAAATACAACGCCCGATCAGAGCATTACTTTGTCAGGTACAGGCGCAACAACGGTTACGGGTACTTATCCGAATTTCACTATTAATTCAACAGATAACAACACCGCCTATTCTGCCGGCACAGGTATCAACATTAACGGGTCTAACCAGATTATCAATACCGCACCGGACCAAACGGTGGTTTTAACCAATGGGAATGGAGTTTCCGTAACGGGAACATATCCAAACTTTACCATCACCAATACCAATCCCGATCAAACAATAACATTGTCAGGCACAGGCGCAACAACGGTCACAGGTACGTATCCGAATTTCGCTATTAATTCCACAGATAATAACACAACGTATTCTGCAGGAGCAGGATTATCGCTTACAGGCAGCGTTTTCAACGCTGTGTTTGGAACAAGCGCCGGTATAATAGCAGAAGGTAATCATACACATTCAGATTACACTGCAGGCGGAATAAACGGAAATGTGCAATTCAATAATAATGGAATATTAGGAGGCAATACGAATTTGTATTGGGATAATGCCAATTCACGCTTAGGAATAGGAATATCAAACCCGACTACTGCATTACATCTGAATGGCACATTACGAATCACAGACGACAGCGAAGGGGCAGATAAAGTTTTAACATCCGATGCTTTGGGTAATGCCATATGGGTAAACCCTGCAATCGGCTCTTCAACCGGTAATGCCAATTATATCCCCAAATTTATTTCTTCAAATTCTTTAGGAAATTCCCTGTTGTACCAGAATGGAAATTATATCGGATTAGGCAGTTCGAATCCATTAGGACGCTTTATAATAAAAGGCGACTCTGTTTCGTCAGATACAGTGCCTTTATTTGAAGTGAAGGATAAGGACGGGATTACCGTTTTTGTAGTGTGGCCAACCGGAGTTCACGTGTATGTAGAAGACACAAGCAGCGCCAAATCGCAGAGCCGTGGCAGTTTTGCCGTAAGCGGAAAAAGTTCGTCAAAAAGCGCCGGGGTGAATAATTATTTCAAAATATCGCCGTCAAATTCGCCCGATACGGTAAGAGGCGCACGCATTCTCTGGTACCCGAAAAAAGAAGCGTTCTATACAGGAAACGTGTTAATAGAGCATCCTGATAGCGTAGGAGCAAACTCAATGGCAACAGGATTTAAATCCAAAGCAAAAGGCAACTGGTCGCAGGCTCTGGGTTTCCAGACCATAGCGCGGGGAAATTATTCAACGGCCATTGGTAGAAATGCTGTTGCAAACAATGAGAATTCATTTGCATTTGGTAATTCTCCACAGGCTCTCGGAATAGCTTCATATGCTTTTGGAGCTAATGCTACAGCTCAGGGCGATGCAAGTTTTGCCCTTGGAGCAGGGGCTATTGCACAAGGAGAAGGAAGTTTTGCATTCGGTTCGGCAGGTATTGACACGGCAGCCGGAATCGCAAATACTACCTTCACTGCAGCATTAGGAAAATATGCTTTTGCCATAGGCCAGGGTTCTCAATCCATGCAAACAGGCGCTTTTTGTTTAGGAACCAATAATATTGCATCCGGGCAATATTCTATGGCTGCAGGCGATTTCAGTCAGGCTTCGGGCAATCATTCATTTGCTGCAAACGGGGGTATTGCCTTAGGCGATAATTCCATTGCCATTGGCAATCCTATTTTTGTTTCATCCGTGACTAAAACTAATAGTTATTTAGGTTCGGCAACACAGGCTAGCGGCCCGGCTTCAATCGCTATTGGACACGGAGCCATTGCTCATGGCGCTAATTCCATTGCTATCGGGAATACCATACATGACGGAGCTGCGGGTGTCTTTAATAATACGTACGCTGCCGGCGATTTTTCTATTGCCATAGGAACTTCTGTAATGGCGCAATCCTGCAGATCTTTTGTTATTGGTCAATACAATATATTTTCAGGAGATACTATAAATTGGGTAAACACAGATCCTTTATTTGTGGTTGGTAACGGTTTGAACTCCTTATCCCGTTCTAATGCAATGACAGTTTTAAAAAATGGTTTTACAGGATTTAACAGAGCCAATGTTTCTTACCCTATCCATGTTGGAAATTTACCGGGTAATGGAAATGGAGCTTATTTATCTGCCGGCGGCGCCTGGACAAATGGTTCTTCAAAAGAATTTAAAGACCGATTTAAAGAACTTGACAAACAGGATATCCTCTTAAAAATAGAAAATATGGATTTGTACGGTTGGTATTATAAAGAAACTAATGAATATCATATTTGGCCTTTTGCCGAAGATTTCTATGAAGCATTTGCCACAGGAGATATCAACAACAAGGATGTTGCAAAGTATTTATCTGCTGCCGATATTGCAGGAGTGGGATTGGCTGCAATTCAGGAGTTGATAAAAGAAAACAAAAAATTTAAAAATAAAATTACTGATCTTGAGAATGAAAATATTCAATTAAAATTAAAAATTCAGGAAATTGACAAATTAAAAGCAGAGATTGCAAATATTAAATTATTAATCGGAACATCATCGAACAAATAAATATATTAACAAATAAATTTAGAATTATGAAAAAGTGTTTAGTTATTTTTATCAGTATGCTGATTAGTGCTACAATATTTGCACAATCGCCCAATGCCTTCAGTTACCAGGCTGTAGTGCGTAACAGTAGCGGTACTGTTATTCCAAACCAGAATGTGAGTTTCAGGATAAACATTCTGCAGGGCAGTTCCACAGGCTTATCTGTTTATTCAGAAGAGCATTCTGCAACCACCAACCCGTTTGGTTTGGTAAACCTCGAAATCGGTAATGGAACAAATCCGTCCGGTAATTTTTCTACGATAGACTGGGGAAACAATACCTATTACATCAAAGTTGAATTAGATATTAACGCTGGGAATAATTACACGGTAATGGGCACAAACCAGTTGCTTTCTGTTCCATATGCGCTGTATTCGCCCGGCAATTACAAAGCGGGAAATGGAATAAGCATTTTGAACGATACGATAAAAAACACATCGCCAAACCAGTTGGTAACATTAACTAATGGCAGCGGAATATCCATCACGGGCCCGTATCCTGATTTTACCATTTTTAACACAAACCCCGATCAAACCATTACTTTAACCGGAATGGGCGCAACAACAGTAACGGGTACATATCCGGATTTCACGATTAATTCAATCGATAATAATACAATTTACCATGCAGGAAACGGAATAGATATTTCAAATGATACATTATATAATACTGCTCCTGATAAAGTGGTTACTTTAAACGGCACAGGTGCCACAACGGTTACGGGTACTTATCCGGATTTCACCATTTTTAGCACAGATAATAACACAACCTATTCTGCAGGAGCAGGATTATCGCTGACAGGCAGCGTTTTCGACGCTGTGTTTGGAACAAGCGCCGGTATGATAGCAGAAGGCGATCACACGCATTCAGATTATATGGCAGGCGGATCAAATGGAAATATACAATTCAACAATAATGGAATATTCGGAGGCAATACTAATTTGTTCTGGGATAATGCCAATTCACGACTTGGAATAGGAACATCAAACCCGACTACTTCATTGCATCTGAATGGTACCTTACGAATCACCGACGACAGCGAAAGCGCAGGTAAAATTCTTACCTCCGATACCAATGGGGTTTGCTCATGGCAATCGCCTGCAATCGGCTCTTCAAATGGTAATGCCAATTATATACCAAAATTTATTACACCAAATTCATTAGGAAATTCCCTGTTATACCAGAATGGAAATTATATCGGGTTAGGCAACTCAAATCCATTAGGGCGCTTTATAATAAAAGGCGACTCTCTTTCATCAGACACAGTACCCTTGTTTGAAGTTCAGGACAAAAACGGCAAAACCGTATTTGTTGTATGGCCTGATGGCGCGCATGTGTATGTAAAAGATTCGAGCAGCAATAAATCACAGAACAAGGGCTGCTTTGCAGTGAGCGGCCGGGGTTCTTCCAAAAGCCTTGATGCAGACAATTATTTTAAAATTTCTTCTGCAGGTTCACTTGATACGGTAAGCGGAGCGCGGATTCTGTGGTATCCCAAAAAAGAAGCATTTCTTACAGGCCGTGTTTTGGTAGAGAGTCCAGATAGTATTGGCACAAATTCAATGGCTACCGGGTATAATTCAAAAGCAAAAGGCAACTGCTCGCAGGCATTGGGTTACCAGGCTACTGCGCTGGGAAATTATTCCACTGCTATCGGAATATATGCCCATGCCAACAGTGATAATTCATTTGCATTTGGCGATAGTGTTACAGCAGGCAGTCCATCGGCTTCAAACTGCTATGCTTTTGGTAAAAATTCAAAGGCAACCGGAGATGAAAGTTATGCTCTCGGGAGCCAGGCGCAGGCAACGCAACAATATGCATATGCTTTCGGGGCCGGGGCAACAGCTCAGGGAACAGCAAGCTATGCCTTTGGTACTGGTGCATCTGCTCAAGGGCCTGGATGTTTTGCGTTTGGCTCTTTAGGGAATGGTGTGGTTTTTACCGACACTACAGGCACGCTTATATCTGCTACTACTACTACCCTGGCTAGCGGAAATTCTTCTTTAGCATTTGGCCAGGGTTCACAATCTACTGCAGATGGCGCTGTTTCTGTAGGAATCAGTAATTATGCAGCAAATTCCAATTCTATTGCAATGGGTTATTCCTGCAATGCCACAGGTATTGGTGCAAATGCAATTGGTTACAGTTGTTTCGCATCTGGTAATTATTCTACCGCAATAGGTCATAATATATCTTCGACTTCTTATGGCTGCTTTGTTGTTGGTCAGCAAAATATCTCGTTTGGTGATGCAACTACTTGGGTTGATACTGATCCGATTTTTATCATAGGTAATGGCAATAGTGGAAACATCGCGCCTATAGGTGATGGTTTTATAGTTAACCGTCATAATGCTTTAGTTGTTCTCAAAAACGGAAATGTAGGAATTGGTACAATAACACCACCAACCCAAAAACTTACAGTAAATGGTAATATCTGCTATACCGGAATTATAGGCGCTTGCTCTGATAAACGATATAAAAAGAATATCACTCATCTTGAAAATTCATTGTCATATATATTACAATTGCAAGGAGTAAACTATTATTGGAAAACAGAAGAATTTCCTGATAATGGTTTTTCAAATGAAAAACAAATAGGATTCATTGCGCAGGACATTGAAAAAGTTTATCCTGAAGTAGTAATTACCGATAATTCCGGTTATAAATCCGTTGATTATCCTCGCCTTACCCCAATTTTAGTTGAAGCAATAAAAGAACAGCAAAAGCAAATGGATACACTTCAAAAAGAAAATTCATTATTAAAATCCGATAACACGTTGTTGAAAAATGATAACACCCAGTTGAGATACGAAATTCAAAGTATAAAAGTATTTATCGGGATGGTGAAAAAATAAAATAGCCTGCTAATAAATGCTATACATAAAACGGGATAAACCTATGGTGAGCAAAGCCGAACTATTCGTACATTTCTACAAGTAGCAGTTAGCAGTGGCAGTAAGCAGTTATTCGCCTGCTGCCGCCTACTGCGACTGCCTACTTTACTATGTATAATTTCCTGCCTACGGTAGGTAAGTATCCCACGATGAGTGGCGTTGCCACAACGTGGCTCACGCCCACGCAGAGTATAACAAATATTTAATAATTCCACAAATTGTTGTTTAATTTTGTAAATATCCAAATCTAAAATTATTTAACCATGAAAAAATTTATTCTCTCTTTTACAACCGGTTTGTTTTTATTAGGCTGTATAACTGATGTATTTGCCCAGCCCGCTAATGATAATGTCTGTGGCGCCGTATCGCTGACCGTTAATACGACAACATATCTGAGCACAACAAATGTTGGGGCAACGGCTACTGCCGGAATCCCTGCGCCGGATTGCGGGAATTATATAAACGGCGATGTCTGGTATTCTGTAGTAGTCCCTTCAAACGGAAATATTGTAATTGACCTGCAGGCAGGAACGCTTACCGATGCCGGTATGGCTCTTTATTCTGCCACATCCTGCTCCGGCCCTTTAACATTAATCAACTGTAGCGACAATTACTGCTCGGCAACCATGCCGGTAATTAATCAGGCCGGGCTTACAGCCGGTAATACTGTTTACATTAGAGTATGGGGAGTCGGAAGCGGTAATTACGGAACTTTCGGAATCCGGGTAGCTGAACCAACACTCGGCGACTGTTTCGGTTCTGTTCCGCTTTGCACAGCCACATATTCTACAACCCAGCCTTATACCAGCGGCGGTAATATCAACGAACTTGCAACAACTACAAGCTGGGTATGTCTTTTAACAGGAGAACACTATTCAAAATGGTTCACTTTCACAGTAGGCGCTTCGGGTAATTTATGGTTTTCGGTAAATACTGCGGATGACTATGACTGGGCATTGTATAATCTATCTAACAATACCTGCGAAGATATTTTTACCGGCCTGGCTCCTGTGAGATGCAATTATTCCGCCACAGCAGGAAACACAGGTTGTAATTCTTCAGGAGTAAATCCGTCTGAAGGCGGTTCCGGCAGTGCGTGGTGCAGCCCTGTTGCAGTTACGGCAGGGCAAAGATACGCTTTATTGATTGATAATTATTCCGGCGGCGGTTCGGGTTTTTCTTTAAGTTTCACAGGCGGCACAGCCGGGATAGATGTCTCATCACCGGCGCTTGTTGCAGATACAACTACAGTTGCTTTTAATTCAACCACGCTCACGTTTAATTTGAATAAACCTGTTTATATTTCCAGCGTTTCGGCAAGCGATTTCACTTTTTCCGGGCCGGGCGGTACTTACTCAATTACAAATCTTACCGGTTCAGGTTGTGAAATGGGAAAAACATTTACCATCATCGTATCGCCGGCAATGACTTCCGGGTGAATATACACACTGCACCTGGCAGGACAGGTTTCTGATTTATGCGCGAATCCGACGGTAAATAATAATAAATATTATTATGTACAGCCACCTTTTGATGCCGGAATATCCGGTTTCTTCCAACCAAGTCCGACATCTTCTTGTTCTTTCACTTCTGCAGAACATATCGGCGTGGTGATAAAAAATTTCGGAACACAAACCATTTCTTCAATTCCGCTTAGCTTTAAAGTGAACGGTTCTGTTATTGCCACTGAAACCTATTCAGGAACGTTGGCTGCAGGAGCAACCGCTAATTATATGTTTACTGCAACTGCTGATTTTTCTGTTCCTGGAATTTATAATGTTACAGCATACACGCAGCTCTCGAATGAAACAAATTTTATCAACGACACGGCTCATATAAATATAACACAGATTAATCCCCAAAATACTCCTTATACCATGGGTTTTGAAGCAAGCGAAGATGTTTCCGGATGGACTGTTATTGATGCGAATGGAGATGGAAAAAAATGGAATGTTATCTCGAATTCTTCCTGCTCGCATTCAAGTTTTCGTACCGCCGCATATCCGTATCATGCTACAAATACGGCCAATGATTTGTATGTCACTCCCTGTATAAATTTTAATGCAGGTTCTACTTACAAACTTAAGTTTTGGTACAGGGTAAAATCTTCCAGTTGGCCCGAGAAATTAAAGGTGTATTGCGGTACATCGCCACAGGCTGGTTCCTTAACAAACTTAGTTACTGACCTGGGTACAATATCAAACCAGTCGTATCTGTGTTCTTCTACTAATTTTACAGTCTCAGCATCCGGAGTCTATAATATGGGCTTTTATGCTTACAGCGCTGCAAATATGGATTCACTTTATATTGATGATATTTCTATTTATGAAGTCTTACCCGTAGATGCAGCCATTGCTTCTTTAACCCTGCCCCAGCCGACATGCGAGTTGGATAGTTTTCCGGTTATTACCACCATTAAAAATTACGGTGCAGGAGCTATCAGTAATTTTCAAGTCAATTACACGGTAAACGGGGGTTCCCCTGTTACAGAAAATATTACATCTTCCATTTTGCCCGATTCATCGTTGTCTTATACATTTATTCATAAAGTGCATACTCCTGTTCCGGGCGATTACATTATTAATGTTTCAGTAAGCGGCGTTCCCGGAGATGCTAATGCATATGATGATCAAAAGACCGATACTGCACGAAAAACAATTCCTGAAACGATTTCTTATTATACAGGTTTCAATTCTGTGGCAGAACGTGAAGCCTGGAAAATCGAGGATGTCAATGCCGATGGAAAAACCTGGTATGTTAATAATACGTCGGGATATAACAGTACTCCGGCTTATGAATATTCTTATAATTCGAGCAGTGCGGCAAACGATTGGTTATTATCGAGATGTTTATACCTTGATGCCGGGGTAAATTATAAAGTGAGATTCTTATATAAGGTTCAATCCGCAACATATCCTGAAAATTTAAAGGTAATGATTGGCACTTCGCAGACATCTTCAGCCATGACAACACAAATTGTGAATTACTCTAATCTTACTAATACAACATTTAGTACATCTTTAACTCCATTCACAGTATCTTCATCCGGCGTATATTATTTGGGTTTCGATTGCTATAGCGCTATAGATATGTATAATCTTTATATTGATGATTTCAAAGTTTATAAAGTGCCGACTGCCAACATCAGCAGCGCTCAGTCTCAGTGTCTGGAGGCCAATACCAGCTTAACCGTGGATTTGACAGGAGAAGCGCCATGGACTATTGTGTATTCTGATGGAAGCACAAATCACACGATTTCAGGAATTAATACTACTCCTTATACATTTAATGTTTCTCCCGGTGTTACTACCACTTACTCCCTGGTCAGCATTACAGATGCGAATGATATCGGAAGTGTGGGTTCATTTACTGCAACGGTTTATCAACATCCGACAGCCAGTCTCACCGCCAGCGCTCCGCTTTGTACTGGAAATACGGCTAATGTTTCCGTGAACCTTACCGGGAAACATCCCTGGACATTGGTTTACAATAATGGTGTTCATGATACTACTGTGAATAATATCGTCACTACGCCTTATGTTTTTTCAGTAACGCCAACCGATACTATTAACTACATTCTCATCAGTATTAATGATTCCACCGGATGCAGCGGCATTCTTCTGAATGATACTGTTCATGTATATCTCACTCCTGATGCAGCAGTAACGCCGTCATCGCAGGTTTTCTGCAGCGGATTTTCTACAGGGTTTGTTTTATCTTCAAATACTGCCGGAACACAATTCAACTGGACAGTCACACAATCCGGCGCTGCCGGAGCAACCGCTTCAACTGCTCTGTCTGGCGATACTATAGCGCAGGTATTATCTGCTACCGGTACTTCAGCCGGGACAGTAAATTATACAATTATTCCTTCAACTGGGTTCTGCACTGGTTCTACGCTTTCTACAATTGTTACAGTTCATCCGCCGCTTTCCGTATCGGCAACTCCTCCTTCGCATGCCATATGCAGCGGTTCTGATGTAAATTTCGTTCTGAATACCAACATTCCGGGTTCTGCTATTTCATGGTTGGTTGACCAGACTGATGTGAACGGCGCAGCGCAGGGAACAGGCGATACCATTAATCAAACGCTTACTACTACCGGCTTTACGGATGGAACTGCAGATTATACAATTACAGTATCGTATCCAAATTGTCATGATTCAACTATTCATGCTGTTGCTGTTGTTCACCCGATTCCGGATGTTGCAGCAGTTCCACCATTGCAGGATATCTGCAGCGGATTTGCACCTGCTGTGGCATTATCTTCAAATGTTGCCGGCGCTCAATTCAGTTGGACCGTTAATCAGACCGGCATATCAGGGGCAACCCCTGCAACAGGGGATACAATAGCCCAGGTATTAACTGTTACGGGAACTTCTACCGGAACAGCGCAATATACTATCACTCCGGCAACTGCTTTTTGCACCGGCTCTCAGATTTCTGCAACTGTAACCGTTTATCCTCAGCTTACAGTAACGTCAACACCTACGTCACAAGCTATATGCAGCGGTGCTGCAACTAACATTGCCCTTAATGCAAACATACCCGGTTCTTCTATTACATGGACTGTCGTTCAAACGAATGTAAACGGCGCTTCAGCGGATTCCGGCGATACCATAAATCAAGTTCTCAATAATCCCGGTTCTGTGGATGGCTCGGTCAATTACACCATCACAGTTTCGCATCCGGCTTGTAATAATACAACCGTTCATTCTATTATTACAGTATATCCTATACCCAATGCTTCAGCCACGCCGCCATCGCAATCTATATGTACTTTCAGTACCGCTACCATCGGATTATCATCGAATGTTAACGGCGCGCAGTTTAGTTGGACTGCAGCGTATGCTCCCGTTATTACCGGCGCAGCAAACGGAACAGGTTCTGTTATTTCACAGTCCCTGTATAATACAGGAAATAACCCGGAGGATGTAACATATACCATAATACCGGGCTACCATAATTGTTTTGGTACGCCAATTACTGCAATCATTACTGTGAATCCTTATCCTGTGGTTTCTGCAAACCCGACCAACAGTTCCATCTGCAGCGGCGAGACCACAAATATTTCTCTTACTTCGTCGATATCTTACACTTCTTATACATGGACAGCCCTGTCTCCTGCACAGATTACCGGCGCAGCAGACGGAAGCGGTTCTATAATTTTTCAAACCTTAACCAATTCTGATATCGCACCGCACCAGGTTACATATCATGTGATACCTTCTGCTTCGGGTTGCACAGGATCAGCCGTTAATATATCGGTTGAAGTGAAGCCTAAACCGGAAGCTACGATTGCCGCTGCAAGCGATACGGTATTCTGCATGGGCGGTTCTGTTATTTTAACAGCAAATGCAGGATCCGGATTAACCTATCAGTGGCAAAAGAACGAAAACAACATTTATAATGCTACCGGTTCATCCTATACTGCTGCAGCAAATGGAAGTTATAATGCACTTGTTACGAATAATTATAATTGCACCTCTCATTCAAACAACATCAGTGTTACAATAAATGCAAACCCCGCTCCGGTAATTCATTCAGATGGGTATTTGACTGCATGTGTCCCTGATACGGTAATACTTTCGACTACATTCCAATTTATAGAATATCTCTGGTCGAATGGTGACACAGTTTCACAAACAGGTGTTACTACTGCAGGAAACTATTCGGTAACAGTTACAGATGTTAACGGTTGTACAGGAAATAGCCAGATAACACTCAATGAGATTTCCATTGCAGCGCCGGACATCTGCATAGCCCTTGTGGATTCAACAATTAATAAAAATATAATTGTATGGGAAAAAGAACAAACCGGCGTCATTGAATTCTATAAAATTTACAAAGAAAGCAACGGAGGAATTTATAATCCCATCGGAATGGTTCCATATGACAGCCTCAGCCTGTTTGTAGATGCATTGTCGCTTCCTGATCAGAATTATTCACGTTACAAACTTGCCAAAATTGATACCTGCGGCAATGAAACCGGAATGAGCGCGCGGCACCGGACTCTGCATCTTTCGGTAATGCCTGCTACCGGCGGATACAACCTGTTATGGCCGGATAATTATGAAGGGTTTACATTTAATTTTTACAGGATTTATAAATGGCAGGCGTCTAGTGGATGGGTAGAACTGGCTGTTGTTCCCGGCACTGTTAATTTTTATACAGACACAGCCCTCACCCCGGGTATTACCCGGTATATGATTGCAGCCATCAAACCCGGTGGAAATTGTATTCCCACTGCAATGTTCAAAACCATGAGCAGCCCGTTTACACAATCTCTTTCCAATACAGTGGAAGTGGTGATTTCAAACAGTGATTTATACGGTTCTGAAGATTTACCTCTTGCATATATCTCTCCGAATCCAATGAAAGATAAATGCAGGATTGTTTTTTCTGATAAAGGAATTAAAGCATATACTTTGACTTTGTATGATATTACAGGAAAGAAAGTGAGACTCTCTGAAAATATTTCATCCGGTGAATTCTATCTTGAACGGGGCGCTCTTTCATCGGGAATCTACACGTTAGAAATAAAGTGTGATAAAATATTCAGAAAAAAATTAGTAGTTGAATAATCTAAAACATACGACTATGAAAACTAAAATAGTATTTTTTATTCTTTGCATGGTTCTGAGCGTATTTATATTCGCCCAAAGTCCTCATGCTTTCAAATACCAGGCAGTGGTGAGAAATTCCGGCGGCGAGGTAATACCGAACCAGCAGGTGAGCCTCCGGGTGAGTCTGCTGCAAGGCAGTGTGGGCGGTACTGCAGTGTATATGGAGCAACATTCAGCAACTACAAATGCGTTTGGCCTTGTAAATATTAATGTAGGAAACGGAACAATTATTACAGGTTCTTTTGCATCCATTGACTGGAGCGCCGGGCCTTATTTTATAAAAATCGAGTTGGACGCTACAGGCGGTAGCACGTTTACAGAAATGGGTGTTACTCAATTGTTGTCTGTTCCGTATGCCCTGTATGCGGCAAGCGGCGTTCAGGGGCCACAAGGACAGCAGGGCCCGCAGGGTGTATCTGGACAAAACGGGATATCGGTTGTATGGCTCGGAACATTTTCTACAGCGCCGACAAACCCGGTTGTAAATAATGCCTATTATAATTCTGCAGATAAAAAATCTTATGTTTTTGACGGTAACGGCTGGCAGATCATTGCACAGGATGGTGCGCAGGGTTTGCAGGGACTGCCCGGGAATACTGCCGTTTTCATAGCAGGGCAGGGAATAAATATTTCCGGAGACACCATATCCAACACAAATCCTGATGATACGATAACGCTTACAGGTGCCGGCGCCACTACGGTAACTGGTATGTATCCGCATTTTAATATATTTTCCACAGATAATAATACAACTTATTCTGCAGGTATGGGTTTGTTCTTAAGCGGAACCACGTTTCATGTGAATGTCGGAACCACGATAGGAACTATAGCCTCCGGAAATCATTTGCATGCAGAATATACAGCCAGCGGATCGGACGGTTATGTGCAATTCAGGAACAATACTATGTTTGGCGGAAACCCCTTGTTTTTTTGGGACAACAACACGCTGCGCTTAGGAATAGGAACATCAACTCCTTCTGCCACTTTGCACGTTTTTGGTTCTTTCAGGTATGTGAATGACAACGAAGGGCCGGGCAAAGTGCTGATGTCTGATGCCACAGGAAATGTGGATTGGGTGATGCCTGCCATCACTTCTATTTCAGGAACCCAAAATTATGTTACTAAATTCACCAGCCCTTCCACACTTGGGAATTCTTTATTTTACGAAAACGGAAATTATATGGGACTGGGAACCACAACACCGGTAGGAAGGTTGGTAATACAGGGCGATACTCTTTCTGCTGATTCGGTTCCCTTATTTGAAGTAAAGGAAAAAGGCGGAAAAACGGTTTTTGTGGTATGGCCCGATGGCGCCCATGTGTATGTAAATGAAAATGCAGCAAAGGCTCAGAACAGGGGTAGCTTTGCAGTGAGCGGACGGAGTTCTACCAAAACATTTGAAACAGATAATTATTTTAAAATTTCTTCTGCCACTTCATTGGATACTGTAACCGGCGCAAGAGTACTCTGGTATCCGAAAAAAGAAGCATTCCTTTCAGGAAGGGTTTTGGTAACCAGCCCTGTTGATGTCGGCACTAATTCCATGTCCACAGGATACAATTCAAAAGCAAAAGGCAACTGGTCGCAGGCATTCGGTTACCAGGCCACTGCGCTGGGAAATTATTCCACTGCCATTGGAAAAAATGCCCAGGTTAACAGTGATAACTCATTTGCCTTTGGCGATGGTGTAACAGCCAGCGCTGTCAATAGTTTTGCATTTGGAAAAAGTTCTTCTGCAACTGGAAGCGGGAGTTATTCTTTTGGCAACATGGCTCAAGCTACTGCTACTGATGCCTTTTCATTTGGTGTAAATTCCCATGCGCATGGGAATAATTCTTATGCATTTGGTTATAATTCTTCAACAACAGCTAGCGGGAGTTATGCTTTTGGCCAAAGTTCTTCTGCATCAGGTAGTGGGAGTTTTGCATTTGGAGTAAATGTTATTGCCGGTAGTTCTTCTCCTGCTGCAACAAATTGCTATGCATTTGGCAAAAACGCATCAGCAACAGGAGACGAAAGCTATGCCCTTGGAAGTAATGCGCAGGCAACTCAATTAAATGCATATGCTTTAGGCGCTGGGGCAAATGCATCGGGTCAATATAGTTATGCATTTGGAGCAGGAGCGCAGGCTACAGGCCAGGCAAGTTTTGCTTTTGGTTCTGCAGGGAGTGGGGTTGATTCGTCAGGCAATCCTATTTCTGCTTCAACATTGGCTGATCATAATTCTTCACTTGCTTTTGGCCAGGGATCTCAATCTACCGGAGATTACGCTGTATCTGTTGGTATCAGCAATTATGCAACAAATTCCTACTCAATTGCCATGGGATATTCGTGTAATACCACTGGATATGGAGCAAGTACATTTGGTCATGGCAATTATGCCTCCGGAAATTATGCAACCGCATTAGGACATAATAACTCTGCAACATCTTATGCCTGTTTTATGGTAGGACAACAAGGCAGGGATTACGGCACTTCCTCTACCAGTTGGGTTGATACTGACCCAATATTCATCGTTGGTAAGGGTAATGGCAGTTCTAATATTCCTCCTCCTCCTCATTTGGTTAGGTCAAATGCTATGGTAATACTGAAAAACGGGAATGTTGGGATTGGGACTAATAGCCCTACTTTTAAATTAGAAGTGAGTAATGACATAAAAGTCCATGGTAGCGCAACCTTAGAAGATAATTTATATTTTACAAATGGTGCTCCATCAATTATCAACGGTAATGGAAAAAGTTTTATTCAATGCGGTTGGGATGGAACCTGGGGTGATTTTACAGCTTTAAATTCAGCTTACGATTGGTCAAGTGAATTTGAACCCGGTTCTGTAATTGCTTCTGAAAATTATCCTTTGGTTGTATGTAAAGGCACCTGGGGTTCGCCATTTTATGCTGCAGTGCTTTCTGTAAACCCTGGTGGAGATTTATGGACAAGTGGTTCAGTAAATGCATCTGTTCTTACCGGACCATCGGGCTATGGAGTTATACAAGACAGAAGCAGCGATAATAATATCTCTTTCGATTGGGATGGTAGTACATTACATTTTGTTGTAGATGCCACGAATGTAAAGAATTTTATTATAGACCATCCGGTTGATAAAAATAAATATCTGGTGCACACTACACTGGAAGGTCCTGAAAATGCTGTTTTTTATAGAGGCACAGGTAAATTAATTGCCGGAAAAGCTACAGTAAATCTGCCGGACTATTTTCAGGCTTTAGTACAAGAAGGATCTGAAACAATTACATTGACTGCAAAAGGAAAAACCCCTTATCTGTTAAGCGCTGATAATTTATTAGGAAATACATTTGAGGTTTTTGGGGAAATACAGGATGGTGAATTTTATTGGAGAGTAGAAGCCAAGCGTAAAGATGTTCCGGATTTATTTGTTGAACCCGATAGAAAAGATATTGAGGTAAAAGGTTTTGGTCCTTATAAATTTTATAACATAAAAAATAAATATTAAATCATATTGATAAGTAATACTCTATTTTAAAATAGACTTATTCTTCCAAAAAATGAAGTCTTTTATCGGGATGACGAAGAAGTAAAAAGTTTAAAAGTTTATAAAGTTAACAAGCAAACAAGTTGGCTGTAACTTTAAACGACAACAAATCTTGTAATAACCAAAAATTTAGTAATTTTGTAAAAAATGTAAATTATGGAATTAACTGTAAATTTAGGATTTGAACAAATAATTGGATTAGTTCGACAACTTCCAGCAAATCAAATTGTAAAATTAAAGGCAGAACTTGACGATAAATATATTATTGCAAAATCTGAAACAGAAATCACAGAATTTCAAGAATTTCTACTGAGAGGCCCTGTGATGACAGACGAACAATACAATGATTTTAAACAACATAGAAAACGAGTTAATTTATGGAGACAAGAATAGCTTGCATAGATACTTCTGTATTAATTGATTATTATAGGAAGAACGATAAGAGTAAATCGTTATTTTATAAACTGACCAAAACGTACTCTTTATTTATGGTTTCTGTGATTACTGAATATGAGATTTATATTGGAAACACGACTGTCGAGCAAGAAAAATTTTGGAACGATTTTTTCAAACGAGTTACAGTTTTACCGTATGATACAGAAACAAATAAAATAGCTGTGAAAATATACAATGAACTTAAATTGAAAAATAAATTGATAGACATACCTGATATATTAATTGCAGCAACGGCAATAAAAAATAAATTAGGATTTGCGACATTGAACCGTAAACATTTTGATCGGATTGATAGTTTGAAAATGACTATTATAGAATAGAAAAGCTACCGCTAACAACTCCTAGAAAACTCTGCGATTAAATCATTTTTAGCTTTATCTAAAATATTTCTATCTTTACAGGAAATCCTTTCTGATATTCGTATATGAAAAAAGCGCCGGTACTGCTGGTTTCCATACTATTTATTATCTCTGCTTTTGCCCAGGTTCAGAACAGGGCAAACGACAACTTAGTAAAAGAACTGGGGGCGGCAGGGCATGATACAACCAAAATCATTTTACTGTCAAAACTCTCCGATAACCTGCGCAGCAGCGATCCTGTAAAAGCTATGGAATATGCCGCACAGGGTATTGCCTTTGCAGAAAAAATAAATTTCAGGAAAGGGCTTAGCCCTTTCTAAAGAGACCGGTTCATTAAATAATGAAAAGACAGCTTACGAATACCTGTCGGAAATCTATGATTCAACCCGTAACTTTAAAGATGCCTATAAATTTCATAAGCTCTATACTGCCGTTAAAGACAGCCTTTTCAATAAAGAAAAGCACAAGCAACTTTCCGAGATGGAAGCGATATATCAGAATGAGAAAAAGCAGAAAGAAATAGAATTGCAGGAATCGAAGCTTGCAAAAAAGGATATTGAAGTAAAGCAGCAACGCACACAAAAGATTGCTTTTATCTGCGGCTTTGTATTAATGATGGTCTTATCCGTTGTAATTTTTAAAAGTTACAGGGATAAGCAGAAAGCCAATATATTACTGGCAAAACAAAAGCATGAGATAGAAGAGAAAAACGAAGAGCTGAACCGGCAAAATGAAGAGATTGCAGCGCAACGGGACGAGATTGAAACACAGCGCGACGAAATTACCGCTCAGCGCGACCTGGTAACAAAACAGAAAGAACGTATTGAAGAAATTCATGAAGATGTGATAGACAGTATCCGCTATGCAGAGCGTATTCAGAGGGCTGTGATCCCGACGGATGAATTTGTGGATTCGCTGGGCATACAATATTTTATTATTTATAAGCCGCGGGATATAGTGAGCGGAGATTTTTACTGGTTTGCCAAACGTAAGAACTGGATACTTGCAGCCCTTGCGGATTGCACGGGACACGGAGTGCCGGGTGCTTTCATGAGCATGCTTGGTATTTCTTTCCTGAACGAAATCATCGCACAGGAAGAAGTACAACAGGCAAGCCATGCGCTCGATAAACTCAGAGAATATGTTATTTTCTCGCTTCATCAGAAAGGCGCTTTTTATGAGCAGAAAGACGGAATGGATATCGCGTTTGTGGCGATTGATCTCAACCCTCAGACCTCACCAGTTTCGCTTGGCTCTGAGCCAGGTAAAACCAGTGAGGTCTACACTGTTCATTATGCGGGCGCTAATAATCCGCTCTATTTTTTCAGGAACGGCGACTTCATTGAATATAAAGCAGACACTATGCCAATAGCCATCTACGAAAACATGACTCCTTTTACCAATCATGAAATTCAAATGAAGAAAGATGATGTGTTGTATTTGTTTTCCGACGGATTTATCGATCAGTTTGGAGGAGATAACGGGAAAAAATTTCTGAAAAAACGCCTTAAAGAAATACTGACACAAATTCAGAACCTTTCGATGCCCGAACAAAAAATCAAAATGGTTTCCATTTTCGAGAACTGGAAAGGCGGTAATGAACAAATTGATGATGTTTCACTGATAGGAATAAAAATATAGAATTTTTTATTTGACATCTTCAATTTATGCTTTGAACACTTTAATTTGATACAATTCACATTTGGTAATCAGTATTCAGTATTCGGTGATTGGTAATTCTGATTACCGTTTACCGACCTTGCCTGCGGCAGGCAGGTAACCGATTACCAACAGTACGATTTTATTCTGTTTGGAGTATAGCATTAATTTTTTTCATTTGTGAGAATAAAAAAATTCTTGTATGTTTGTATTAACCAAAATAGTACAGCCTTATCCGTAGGATTCTTAAAATAATATTGATTTTTTTCTGCAGTATATTTACACTGCTTATTGCCAGTTATGTTGCTTTACAGAGCAGCAGCGTGCAGACCTACCTTACCAATCGCGTAAGCAAATTTTTATTTGATAAATACAATGCAACCGTGAGTATCCGGAAAATTGATATCAGCTTTTTCAGCAGCGTTATTTTCAGGGATGTTTATGTTGAATATCAGAAAAAAGATACGTTGGTTTTTATAAAGAATTTTGATGCTCATGTTACAAGTTTAAACCTGTCGGAGAATAAGGTCTTTCTGGATAAAATAATTATTGACGACCTATATGCAAACCTGTATGAAGATTCTACCAAAGTGATGAATATGCAGTTCCTGCTCGATGCATTTGCTTCCAAAGAGAAAAAGAAGAAAAAAGATACAACCCAGTCGGCCTTTTCAGTATTATGCCAGAATTTTATGATCAGGAACACACGGTTCTCCATGAAAAAATATAAACCTGCCGAACTTAAGCACGGGTTGAATTTAGACGACCTTTATTTCAGTGATTTTAATCTTGACATTAAAGGCCTCGCCATACATGGCGATACGATTGATGTGCATTTGGACAGCCTGCGGATAAAAGAAAAGAGCGGCCTGTGCATTGAGAATTTATCCACATGGCTGCAGTTTACCGGTAAAAATATAGACCTCAGGCAGTTTGAACTCAAAACTCCGAATACCGATCTGAAAGCGCCACAACTTACTTTTGGTTTCGACAGCCTTGGCGATTTTTCTGATTTCCTGAACCGGGTTGAACTTACGGCAAAATTAGAAGAATCAAAATTTGGCGCTGATGACATTGCCTATATTGTTACAGACCTCTGGGGAATAAACCAGAGCATAAAAATTTCCGGTGAACTGACCGGAAAAGTCTGCAACCTCAAAGCAAAAAACCTGGATCTTCAATACGGGAAACATACCTTAGTGCAGACGGATTTTAAAATCAAAGGGCTTCCGGATATCAACAATACCCGTGTGGATATTGATGTGAAAAAAATAAAGGTGAGCCAGAATGATCTGGCTCAGATTAAGTTGCCGCCGTTCACGGAAAATCATCCCCTGCAATTGCCCCCGCAGGTAGGCATGCTTGGAACCATCGCATATCATGGTACGCTTAATGGCGGTATCACCGATCTTGTAACAAAAGGAACAATCACAACAGATATTGGCGAATTAGTTACGGATATTATTTTAAAAAATGATACGGCTAAAAAAGAAATGCAGTTCGACGGCAAAGTGAAAGCTACATGCCTGAATATCGGAAAACTTGCAGCCAATGAACAACTGATGGGAACGATCACCGCCGACCTTACCGTAAAAGGGAAAAAATTTAAGAACAATAAGTTTGATGCAACGGCAAAAGGTTTTATCAGCAGTGTGGAATTCAACAATTATACGTATCAGAATATCACTCTCGATGGCGTGTTAAACGATAAAAAACTCAATTCAAAAATAACCGTCAATGATCCGAATGTTACGTTGACTCTTGATGCCAAAGGAGAATTGGATAAACAAGCTGCAATCAATATGACACTGAATGTTGACCGGGCCGACCTGAAACGGTTAAAACTGAATCCTTCGGATACCATGAGTTTGGCGAGCCTGCAACTTAATGCAGACCTGAAAGGCAGCAATGCGGATGATCTTACCGGGAAGTTGGTTCTTGCCAAAGTGTATTATGCAAACCAGAAAGGATCGATCTCCATGCAGGATTTTGTTTTAAACCTGAACGATTATAATTCCTACAGGAAAGTGAGTCTTGCCTCCGACCTCCTGGATGTGGACCTTATCGGGCAATATAAATTACAGCCCCTTATCGGTTCTTTGTCAAATTTAGTGTATAAATATCTTCCTTCGTTTGCGTCGCCGAATTATGTGGCACAGACCGACACGACGGTTAATAATATTAAATTCGACATCAAAATCAAACGAACCGACGAAATTTGTAAATTGTTTGCGCCTGCACTTAAATTAAATCCCAGGACAAGGATTTCGGGTACATTCAATTCTGCCACGCATCAGTTTGCTTTTAAAGGCACCATTCCTGAGATCGTATCCGGAGATAATATCATAACAAACCTGTATCTCGATGCATTCACGGCAAACAATGCGCTTTCGGTAAATATTGAAGGGAACCGGATCAATGCAGCGGGGCTGAAGGTGGAAAATCTGAGTCTGAATGCGGATATCCGCAACGACAGTATTTATATAGCAGCCAATAATCATAACAGGGATTCGGCGGAATTCGGGGTGAACCTGTCTATGCTTGCTTATTTTACAAAACCCGAAAATCATAAAAATACGATTATCAATATTGAGATTGAGCCCTCTGAATTTATTCTTGGCGATGTGGCATGGAAATTAGATGAATCGAAAATACAAATTGATACCTCGGCAATAAAAATTGAGAACCTGAAAATTCAAAACAGGTATCAATTCCTGAACATTAACGGCAAAGTATCACAAAAACCATCCGACACACTTTCAATTTTTTTCAATAAAATTGACCTTGCCGGTCTTAGCGCTATGTTGGGTACTAGCGGCCCGAAAATTACCGGAAGATTAGACGGTTATGCAAATGTAAATGATGTATATAATAAAGTACTTTTCAATTCCGATATCAGTATAAAAGGTTTTACCTTTAACCAGGAAATGCTTGGCAATACATTTGTAAAAACAAACTGGAACGAAGAAACGAAGAAGATAGCGCTGCAGGTATACACCAAGATTGGAAAAGTAAAAACCCTTACTATTAACGGAGATTATTCGCCAGTTACTAAACAGATAGCTTTTGATATTAATCTGAACCGGCTTAAACTGAATATTCTGCAACCCTTTCTTACCGGGATCGTCTCCGGATTAAAAGGCGAGGTAAACGGTAATTTTACAGTTTCAGGAACCGCCGACAAACCTCTTATCGAAGGCAGCCTGGATATCTTGGAAACGTATTTTACGCTTGATTTTTCAAAGGTCCGGTATTGCATAAAAAATACAGTTCAAATCACAAATAATGAGATCAAATTCGAAGAGTTTAATATTTTCGATCCGAACTGGAAAATGCTTGTGCTGAACGGTTCCGTTAAACATCATAATTTCCAGGACATCCGGCTTGATCTTATTATGAATACAACAGACAATGCTTTTATGTTTCTGAATACCGAGGAAGCAGACAACGACGCATTTTACGGTACGGCCTATATGACCGGAGTATTTAAAATACAAGGCAGCCCCGAAAATATAGTGGTTGATATCGCTGCAAAAACCGAAAAAGACACGTATTTCTATATACCGCTCACATCCACCAGCGAGGCTACGGAAAGCGACTTTATAACCTTTATAAATAAACAGGAAAAAAAGGATTCAACGAAAAATGCGAAAGGTGAAAAAGTAAATATTTCAGGCGTCACATTGAATTTCGATCTTGAGATCACGCCGGATGCTGAAGCGCAGATTGTTTTTGACGCCAAGACGGGAGACCTTATTAAAGGCCGCGGATCTTCCAATCTGAAGATTGAAATTAATACGCTGGGCAAATTTAATATGTATGGCGATTTTGTGATAGACCGGGGCGATTACCTGTTTACTCTGCAAAATATTATCAATAAAAAATTCGATGTTCAAAAGGGCGGTTACATCTCGTGGAACGGCGATCCGCTTGATGCTACTGTTGACCTGAAAGCCGTGTATAAACTCAAAGCCCCGTTATACGACATGGTGCTCGACACCAGCGATGTGTATAAAAAACGTTCGCCTACGGAATGCCTGCTTTCCATGACCAATAAACTAATGGAACCGATCATCACTTTTGATATTGATTTACCGACTGCCGATGAAAAAACCAAGACTATACTGAGTTCCCTTTCTTCGGATGAGAAAAACAAACAGTTCCTTTCATTGCTTATATTAAACCGTTTTATGACGCCTGAAACCATGAAGGGAAGCACTGCCAATGAAACAAAAAGATCTTCCAGCGTAGGCGGGGTAACCTCCAGCGAACTGCTTTCGAACCAGCTCAGCCATTGGCTCTCCCAGATCAGCAATGATTTTGATATCGGCGTCAATTACCGCCCCGGAGATGAAATCAGCAGCGACCAGGTGGAAGTGGCATTATCCACCCAGGTACTAAACGACCGTGTTACGATTAACGGCAATGTGGGTATTGGCCAGCAAAAGGCCAGTTCAAGCGGAGTCGTAGGGGATTTCGACATCGCTTATAAGATTACAAAGAACGGAAAACTCCGTGTAAAAGCATTCACCAAGGCAAACGATAATGTGATGAACAACTCGCCCTATACGCAGGGAATGGGTTTATTCTACAGGGAAGATTTTAATACCTTCGGAGAACTCGCCCGCAGATATTGGAATGCAATCATTCCCGCTAAAAAACTATAAAACGATTCAACTTTTCAAAGTAATTCAAAAACTGCTTTAAAATATTTATTAAAATCTAAATCGTTTTAGGAATAGTTCGGTAATTTTTGGGGTTATTTTAGCGTGAGCCACGTGGTGGCAACGCTACTCATCGTGGGCTAAAGCCCGCTATTCGTGAGCGTTTTGAATTACCCCGACCTTAAGGTCGGGGTAATTGATAAAACGAAGAAATACCAAGGGTTTTAGCCCTTCATTAAAAAAAATTACCGAAGTATTGTTTAGGAATATTTATTATATTTGTAAAAAACCATCCTATGAAAAAATCAAATATCACCATTTTGATAATAACACTGCAAAGCCTGGTGTTATTTGCGCAGCAGTTCGACTGCTCCGGTGGCAGGTACCTCGACAGCCTTTTTGGGGTTACGGTGACATCCAATGTTCTCTACGGCCATAACTTTAATTATAATGGTACAGCGCGGGATTTGATGATGGATATTTATACTCCCACAGGTGATACTCTCGCTGAACGGCCGTTGATTATTTTTGCACCCAAGGGAAGTTTTATACAGGAAAATAAAGCTGAACTGACCATGGTGCAGTTGTGCACTCATTTTGCATCCCTGGGATATGTGGCCGCAGCTATTGATTACAGGGTTGGCGTGAATTATACTTTAGTCATGCAGAATGCGCCCAGGGAATTTACCTATGCCGTATTGCGGGCGTATCATGATTATAAAGCTGCCATCCGGTATTTCAGAAAAGATGCTGCAACTGCAAATACATATAAGATAGATCCGGATATGATCATTGCAGGCGGAAGTTCTGCCGGCGCCATAACTGCCTTGCATGTGGCATACCTTGATAAAGTTTCTGAAGTGCCCACATATATTGATACGACCGGACTTGGCGGAATGGAAGGGAATAGCGGAAATCCGGGATATTCTACAGAAGTGAATTATGTGGTAAATTTATGCGGCGCCATAGCAGATACAACATGGATTGAGCCCGGAAATATTCCGGCTGTCAGCATGCATGGCAACTTAGATACCGAAGTGCCGTATGGTACTGCAACGATCACCATGATTGTTCCCATTATGGAAGTGGATGGAAGCGCTTCAGTTAATTTGAGGATGCAGCACATCGGAATTGAAAATCCCTTTTATACTTTCTGGGGAAAGCAGCATATCCCCTACGATCAGAATGCAGGCGGAAGTTATCTGCTGTATATGGATACCGTGCTCGGTTATGTGACAACACATCTTCACGATTGGATATGTGAAACCACTTCTGTCAGGAATAATCAAAGCAATCAAAAGATTGTTGTTTCTCCAAATCCTGCCAGTAATGAAATCAAAATTTCTTTCGGCATGAATAATTATCCAAAAAATATCTCTGTCGAAATATTTGATTATTGCGGTAAATTGGTTTACTCGCAGCGTATGAAAACGGATATTGACGACAGAATTAATCTCACAGGAATAGGGAAAGGGTTTTACCTGTTAAAAATAAAAGGAGATAATTTTATAAGAACAGAAAAAATCATCATTCAATAATAATTGGTATTGCTATTTTTTACTTTGTCTTGCAATATCAAATTACGGAGCTTTTTTGTATTGCCCGTTCCGGAATTAATAAAATGCTTTCTTTGAAAATACAGATCGATTGTATAATTTTGCAGTATAAAAAATAATCATTTAAATTTAATAATTATGAAAACAACTTCTTTGTGTGTTATTGCTTTCGTGTTGATAAGCATTTTGTCTTTCAATAGTAATGCATTTTCTCAGGGGCCCTATGTGAGAGCAAGTCTGGGAATCAGTTTGCCTTTGGCTTCTTATTCGGTATTCGATGAAACTTTTACAAGTTCATCTTCGAATACAAATCGTAAATATGATTCACGTAATCTGTCATTTGGTAAAGGTATTCCGGTGGAAATAGCGCCCGGCTATATGTTAAACAAGAATATAGGAGCAGAATTGGGTATTTCATATCTGGTCGGTTTAAGTACTGAGACTACTGACAAGTCAACAAATTCATCAGGAAAAACGTCTACAGATATTAATAACTTCAAAGGAGCCATGCTGGCATTCACGCCTTCTGTTGTTGTAGAGAGCGGTATGAATAAAATTAATCCGTATGCAAGAATGGGTTTGATAATCGGGTTGCCTTCTTTTAAGATCGAAGAAAACGATACCGACTATGATGGCGATCAGGATATTACCGTGGAGAAATATTACAGCGGCCTTGCATTTGGATTTAATTCGGCATTGGGCGTTCTTTATCAGATGTCAAATAAAATTGGGGTTTTTGCTGAACTTAATATGAATGCATTATCTTATGGTCCCAAAAAAGGCAAACTTCTTAAGTACTCGCATAACGGAACGGATTTGCTGCCTGACGCAACAACCCGTGAAAAAGAAACCGAGTTTCTGTATGATTATGAAACCAATTCCAATAATAACCCAAGTGATGGAGAGCCGTCAAAAGAGCAGGGTTTTAAAATGCCGTTCAGCAGTTTTGGATTGAACCTCGGTATCAAAATGAAATTTTAATTGATCATTTCAAACTTTGTATAAGGAACTAATACCTTAGGAATTTTTATCCCTTCAGCAGTTTGATTATTTTCAAGTAACGCAGCTACGATTCTCGGCAAAGCCAGCGCGCTTCCGTTGAGCGTATGAGCGAGTTGGTTTCTTTTGTCGTTATCGTCTTTAAACCGCAACTTCAAACGGTTTGCCTGGAACGATTCAAAGTTAGAAACAGAACTTACTTCGAGCCATTTTTTTTGCGCTCCGGAATACACTTCAAAATCGTAGGTGAGGGCAGAGGTGAAACTCATGTCTCCGCCGCACAGTTTTACGATCCTGTAAGGAAGTTCCAGTTTAAATATAAGGCTCTCCGCATGCTTCACCATTTCTTCCAAAGTATGGTAAGAATTTTCAGGATGGTCTATACATACGATCTCCACTTTGTCGAACTGATGCAGGCGGTTCAGCCCGCGCACATCTTTTCCGTAAGATCCGGCCTCTCTTCTGAAGCAGGGGGTATATGCAGTATATTTAACAGGAAGGTCTTTTCTGTTTAATATAACGTCTCTGAAAATATTGGTAACAGGAACCTCTGCTGTTGGAACCAAATACAAATTATCAATTTCTGCATGATACATCTGCCCCTCTTTGTCGGGCAATTGACCGGTGCCAAAGCCTGAATCCTCATTGACCATGATAGGGGGCTGCACTTCGAAGAAACCGGCTTTTTCCGCTTCATCGAGAAAGAAATTAATCAATGCACGTTGTAACTTAGCGCCTTTCCCTTTATAAACCGGAAATCCTGCGCCGGTAATTTTCACGCCCGTTTCAAAATCAATGATATCATATTTTTTTGCAAGGTCCCAGTGGGGAAGGGCAGTGTTATCCATCACGGGAATTTCTCCGTGAGTCTTTACAATACAATTATCTTCAGCGCCTTTTCCTGCAGGAACGGATTCATGCGGAAGGTTGGGTATCTGCACTAAAACAAGGTTTAACTCCTTTTCGGCAGATTCAAGTTTTAATCCGAGTTCTTTTGTAGATTCTTTCAGTTGGGCTGTTTTCTGTTTTGCTTCATTCGCTTCCCGGGTCTTGCCTTCCTTGAATAATGAGCCGATGATCTTGGCAAGGTTATTGGCTTCTGCCAGTTGCCTGTCAAGTTCGGCCTGTGTGGTTTTTCTGAGGTTGTCAAGTTCAAGCGCTTTATCAATGATTTCTTCGCCTTTGAAATTTTTTATACCTAATCGTTCAAGAACTTTTTCTTTATTTTCCTGGATGTATTTAATGCTTAGCATAGTTTTACTTTTTTAATTAATTATTAAGATTACCATTTTTTCACGCTAAGGCGCAAAGCTCGCAAAGATTTATAATTGATTAACTATTCTTGTAATACCGTCTTTTATCAAAGCAACATTAAAATTTACAAGCAGACCTAATTTTAAATTTGTCAACCTCAAATAAGTTAACAATTGTTTATGATGGACGGGGGCTAATGTTTCAACAGATTTAATTTCAATAATAATTTTATTTTCGACAATAATGTCAGCCCTGAAGCCCAAATCCAATTTTATGTTTTCATAAACTACCTCAATCCCTTGCTGTCTTGCATATTTAATTTCCAATTTATCTAACTCGTAACAAATTGCTGCTTCATAAACTGATTCGAGTAAACCAGGTCCTAATGTTCGATGGATTTTTAAAAATATATTAACTAATATTTTAGCTATTTCGTTTTCACTCATAAATATCGTTCTTAATTTTTTTTTCACGCAATGCCGCAAAGCTTGCCTGCGGTAGGCAGGTTCGCAAAGGAAATATTTTTGCCTATATAAAACTTAGCGTACTTGGCGACTTGGCGTGCAATTTTTTTTCGTCTTTGTGTGAATATTATTATTTGCTGAACTGTAAAATATTTAATCAATACAAAATAAAAATCTCCTGAAACTTCCTGTTTGGAAATATCCAGGAGATTATATGATTGCATGGAATATGTTATTTAAGCCTGTACAACAGGTTTTACATAAACAATGGATCTGTCGTTTCGGGTTACCTTGAATTCAGCGATACCGTCTATCAGTGCAAAAAGTGTGTGGTCTTTACCCATACCGACATTGACGCCCGGGTGATGCACCGTGCCTCTCTGGCGAACAAGAATATTTCCTGCTTTTACGGTTTCTCCGCCGAATATTTTAACGCCTAACCGTTTACTGTGCGATTCTCTTCCGTTCTGTGAACTGCCTGCTCCTTTTTTATGTGCCATAATAGTAAGTTTATAATTATGAAACAATATTTTCAATCTGTATCTGTGTGAACTGCTGGCGATGGCCATTCATCTTCTGATACCCTTTTCTTTTGGTTTTTTTGAATACTAAAACTTTATCGCCTTTTAGATGGCCCAGTATCTTAGCTTCTACTTTTGCGTTCTGAACAACCGGGGTTCCGACTGAAACATTGGTATCGTTTTCGATGAGCAAAACCTTATCGAAAACCACCTGCGAATCAACAGTTCCTTCTAACCTGTGGACGAATATTTTCTTGTCTTTTTCAACCTTGAATTGTTGTCCTGCTATATCTACAATTGCGTACATTATTAAATATATTTTTTATTTAAGGACTGCAAAAGTAGAAATTGTTTACAAAAAAACAAAGAATTATTCCATATTATTTGATAAATTTTTAACAATCGTTGAAAAAATATTTAATTAATCAAGATTTATTCCTTACTTTTGTCTATTACTTATAATTTATCTTGAATCCGTGAAGATAATACGTCATTCCGATCCGCCAGTTGGCGGAGAAGGAATCTCCTTTGATGAAAGAGATTGCCTGCCTATCGGCAAGGTAGGCTTCAGTCGCTTCGTTTCTTCGCAATGATGTACCGTACAAAAATCTTCTCACAGATTCACGGTTATGAAAAATTATAAGTTTTTCCATTTTAGAGCAGAGAGATGAAAAGAATAAAATTAAATGTGTTAGGGCTTTCTTACAGCCAGACCCAGTCGGGAGCATATGCCCTGATACTGGCTGATGAAGAGAGCAATCAACGGATCCCCATTATTATCGGAAGCGCAGAAGCGCAGGCGATTGCTATTGAATTAGAAAGCCTGAAGCCTCCGCGACCATTGACCCACGACCTGTTTGTTGATTTTGCCAGCGCTTTTGGAATAAATCTAATAGAGGTTAATATCAGTAAACTTGAAGAAGGCGTGTTTTATTCAGACCTTATCTTTGACAATGGCTATGAGCGTATCAAGATTGATTCACGCACCTCTGATGCCATTGCTTTGGCTTTAAAATTCAAATGCCCCATATATACTACTTCTGACATCCTTTCTAAAACAGGAATTATTCTCAATTTTGAAAAAGATGAAAAAAGCGAAAAGACAGATGTTTCCAATAATCCTGAGAAAATTGAAAAATCTCAAAAGACGTATGCTGCCGGTAAAGGCAAAAATGAATTTGCTGAATTTTCGATCAGCGAATTAGATAATATGCTCAACAAGTTTATAAAAAATGAGGAGTACGAAAAAGCTTCTCTGGTGAGAGATGAGATTAAAAAGAGAAAAGGGAAGCCGTAATTCATTCCTTATTTTGATATGAAGCTGATAGCTGAAGATTTGGTAAAAAAATACGGCAACCGTACTGTAGTTAAAAGTGTTTCAGTAAATGTGGAACAGGGCGAGATCGTTGGCCTGCTAGGCCCTAACGGCGCCGGAAAAACCACCACGTTTTATATAATCGTAGGCCTGATAAAATCCAATGCAGGCAAAATTTTTATCGATGACATGGAGATTACCGGCGAACCCATGTATAAGCGGGCTAAGAAAGGTATTGGTTACCTGTCTCAGGAAGCATCGGTGTTCAGGAAACTGAGCGTTGAAGATAATATACGGGCTATACTCGAAATGTCCGGCTATTCAAAAGAAATTCAGCGTGAACGCTTAGAAAACCTGCTGGTTGAATTTGGCTTGCATAAAATTAGAAAGAGCAAAGGATTTCAACTGTCAGGCGGTGAACGGCGCAGAACCGAAATAGCAAGGGCTCTTGCTATAAATCCTAAATTCATTCTTCTCGATGAACCCTTTGCCGGTGTTGACCCGATTGCAGTGGAAGACATACAGGAAATCGTTTCAAAACTCAAAGAAAAAAATATCGGGATATTGATCACAGACCATAATGTGCATGAAACGCTTTCTATTACAGATAGAGCATACCTTCTGTATGAGGGTGATATTCTGAAATCGGGAACTTCAATTGAATTGTCAGAAGACGAACAGGTACGAAACCTTTACCTTGGAAAAAATTTCGAACTCCGCAGATAAATTATTTTATGAAATCTTACAGAAAAGAACTCTGGTTTGAAACAAAGAGCCGGAGAGAATATATTAATATCACCCCGGCAATAGACAGGTGTCTTGCTGAAAGCGGTATTAAAGAAGGCTTGTGTCTTGTGAACGCCATGCACATTACCTCCAGCGTTTTTATTAATGATGATGAATCGGGCCTGCATCATGATTTTGAAGTATGGCTCGAAAAACTTGCCCCTGAAAAACCGTATTCGCAATACAGGCACAATGGCTTTGAAGACAATGCGGATGCTCATTTGAAGAGAACAGTTATGGGCCGCGAAGTGGTGGTGGCAATAACGAATGGTAAGTTAGATTTTGGACCATGGGAACAGATTTTCTATGGTGAGTTTGATGGCAAAAGACGAAAAAGAGCGCTTGTAAAAATAATCGGGGAATAAAACATGGTAACCAGAAATTATATGAATACATTTTGCCGCTTTGGTTCTTTGATATTCTTCATGTTTTTTTCACTTTTTGTACTGGCGCAAAAAGAGCTTACCGTTGAAGAGATATGGGGTAAGTATGCTTTTTTCAGCAAGCCGGTAGAGGGCTTCAATCCCTTGGAAGACGGCGATCATTACACTGTGTTGGAAGACGACGATATCAACCAGTACAGTTATGTTTCCGACGAAAAAATAAAAACAATTTTCAGCCTGAAAGATATTGGAAAAGAATTCAGCATAACCGGTATTGATGCATATGATTTCAGCGAAGATGAGTCGAAGATACTCTTTAATACCGAGACCAAGCATATTTACCGCCATTCTTATAAAGCAAGCTATTATGTGTGGGACATTCCAAAAAAGAAATTAACTCCGGTTTCATCAAAGGGCAAGCAGCAATTAGCAACCTTTTCGCCCGACGGGCAGATGGTGGCTTTTGTGCGTGAAAACAATATTTTTATTCGCAATCTTAAAACCGATGAAGAAATAAATGTTACGAACGACGGTAAAATTAATTTCGTTATAAACGGCGCAACCGACTGGGTGTATGAGGAAGAATTCAGCTTTTCAAAGGCTTTTGCCTGGTCGCCCGATGGGGCAAAATTAGCTTTTTACAGGTTGGATGAGTCGCAGGTAAAAGAGTTCGATATGACTATGTATGGAACACTTTACCCCGAAGGCTACAAATATAAATATCCGAAAGCCGGCGAGAAAAACTCTGATATTTCCATACATATTTATGATATAAAAACAAAAAAGACAAAACCTGTTGACATCGGAACTGAGAAGGATCAATATATACCAAGAATATTATGGACTAAAGATTCTAATATTTTATCGCTTATCCGGCTGAACCGTTTGCAGAATAAATTTGAACTGTTGCTGGCTGATGCAAATACTGGAAAATCACAGGTGATCTATACTGAAACCGATGCGTGTTATGTGGAGATCCCCGACGATGATTTTCTTTATTTTACCGATGATAAAAAGAGTTTTATTATAACCAGCGAGAAAGACGGGTACAATCATTTTTACCAATATGATTTGAATGGAAATTTAATAAAACAGGTTACCAAAGGCAACTGGGAGATACTGAGTTTCCTTGGCTATGATGAAAAAAACAAGGTAATTTATTTTGCATCGAATGAAAGTTCTCCCATGCAAAAAGATATATATTCAGTTTCCATATCCGGCGACAATAAGAAAAAATTATCCCGGAAAAGCGGGTCGAATAAAGCTAAATTCAGCATGGGTTTTAAATATTTCATCAATACGGTTTCAGATGCAAATACTCCTTCCTGTATTACCATTAATGATGCTGCAGGTAAGGAAATCCGGGTAGTACAGGACAATGCCCACATCGTTTTAAAAATGAAAGAATATGGATTTGCAAAAAAAGAATTTTTGAAATTTAAAACTTCAGAAGGTGTTGAATTGAATACATGGATGATTAAGCCGCTGAATTTTGATGTAAATAAAAAATACCCTGTTTTCATGTATCAGTACGGAGGCCCCGGTTCGCAGGAAGTGAAAGATGAATGGGACTACCAGATGCCCTGGTTCCAGATGCTGGCACAGAAGGGATATATTATTGCATGCGTTGATAACCGCGGAACGGGCGGAAGAGGGGCTGAATTCAAAAAAATTACGTACGGACAACTCGGAAAATTTGAAACCATTGATCAGATCGAAGCAGCGAAATATTTTGGTTCACTGCCATATGCGGATGCTAAGCGGATTGGTATCTGGGGTTGGAGCTATGGAGGTTATATGTCAATTCTGTGTGTGACAAAAGGCGCGGAGTATTTTAAAATGGCCATTGCTGTGGCGCCTGTTACCAACTGGCGGTATTACGATTCAATTTACACGGAACGGTTCATGGGGCTTCCGCAGGACAATGCCGCAGGGTATGATGATAACTCGCCGATAAACCATGTTGATAAACTAAAAGGAAAACTTCTTATATGTCACGGCACTGCCGATGATAATGTACATCTGCAAAATTCCATGGAGCTTGTTACAAAACTCCTGGCAGCGAACAAGCAGTTCGACATGATGTTTTATCCCAACAGCAACCACGGTATTTATACCGGAAGGTATACTCGCCAGCATTTATACGTGAAGATGACGAATTATATACTCGAAAATTTATAGCTATTGAACAATCAGAAAAGTATTAAAGAAAGCTCATCCGGCATCCGGGTGAGCTTTTTTATTGCCTTGTTTTACTCATTTCAAACAATATTTGCATGAAATAAAAGTTAATTAAAAATTGTTAGTTTTGCCCCGATGAATTTCAGACGTTATCTATATTTATACTGCTGCTTTTTGCTGTTCTCACTCACCGTTTATTCACAAGAATATGCGATAATTGCAGGATCCATTACTGATTCTGTTGGAAAACCCATTGATTATGTAAATGTAACCATATTGAATCAAGCCCATGGTACTAATTCGGATAAGAATGGATATTATGAATTTAAAATTCCTGCAAATAAAAACATCACGATAGTCTATTCCTGTGTGGGATATAAATCGTTTAATAAAGTAATCAAAGCAGCGCCCGGTCAGAAGATTGAAGTTAATATTCCCATGACCATTGACATCAAAGCATTCAGGCCTGTTGATGTGGAAGATTACAGGGAAAATGCACCCACTCTTCAACGGCTCGACCCGAAACTTGCAACTATAATTCCTACGATGAGCGATCCCATCGAAGCGATGCTGAAAACCACCTGGGCGCATTCGACCAATGAACTAAGCTCGCAATATTCGGTGCGCGGTGGAAATTTTGATGAGAACCTTGTTTATGTAAACGATATTGAAGTGTACAGGCCTTTTCTGGTACGATCCGGACAGCAGGAAGGCATGAGCTTTATTAATTCTGATATGGTTTCGTCCATCCTGTTTTCTGCCGGCGGATTTGATGCAAAATATGGCGATAAAATGTCGTCGGTTCTTGATATTAAATACAAAAGGCCAGTATCCTTTGCCTCCTCTGTTACATTAAGCCTGCTTGGCGCATCGGCTCATGTAGAGGGTGTTTCAAAAGATAAACGCTTTTCTCATATTTCCGGAATCCGTTATAAAACCACTCAATATGTACTCAATACTTTAGATGTAAAAGGAGATTACAACCCTTCGTTTATAGACTTTCAAACCTTCTGGACTTATGTAATTACCGATAAGTTAGACATTAATTTTCTTGGGAATTATGCACAGAATAAATATGAGTTTGTCCCGGTAAACAGGGAAACAATATTTGGAACTATCAATGAAGCGCTAAAATTTAAAATATATTTCGACGGCCAGGAAATGGATAAATTCATTGCCTATACGGGCGCTGTTTCGGCTAATTACAGGCCAAGGGAAAAACTCACCCTGAAACTTATCACTTCGGTATATCAGACCTCGGAAGAAGAAACCTTCGACATACAGGGGCAGTATTACCTGAATGAACTTGACAAACAAATGGGGTCGAGCACCATGGGCGACAGCCTGATGAATATCGGGGTGGGCACATACCTGAATCACGCAAGAAATTATTTGAATGCAACCGTCTATAATATAAGCCACATAGGTTACTTCTCTAAACCAAAAAATAAAGTACAATGGGGACTAAGCGCTCAGCATGAAATCTTCAAAAATAAGATACATGAATGGCAAATGCTTGATTCTGCCGGTTATTCTGTACCTTATACAGATAGCATCATTACATTAGCCACTTTGGATACTGCTGCTATTTACCTTTCTACAAACCGGTTCACATCCTATATTCAAAATACCCGCATTTTTTTAATTGACAACTCTGAAGTTATTTTAACTTTTGGTTTAAGAGGCAATTACTGGGATTTTAATAACCATGTACTTATTAGCCCAAGAGCTTCTTTATCGTTTAACCCAAAGTGGAAAAAAGATATAGTATTTCGCCTGGCAGGCGGTTTTTATTATCAACCTCCGTTTTTTAAAGAAATCCGTGATCTGACAGGCAATATTAACAGGGATATCAAAGCGCAGCAATCGGTTCATATTGTTTTAGGCAGCGACTACAACTTCAAAGCCTGGAGCCGGCCGTTCAAATTCGTTACCGAGATTTACTATAAATATCTTAATGACCTGATACCTTATAATGTGGATAATGTAAGGATACGATATTTCGGGAAAAATATGGCGCACGGGTATGCCGCGGGTATAGATATGAAACTTAACGGAGAATTTGTTCCCGGGGTTGATTCATGGGCCAGCATGTCTGTAATGCAGACACAAGAAGATGTGGATGACGACGGGCATGGGTATATTCCAAGGCCCGCCGACCAGCTTGTTAATTTCGGTCTTTTTTTTCAGGATTATCTGCCTAAGAATCCATCTTATAAAGTAAGCCTCAGTTTATTATTTGGAACCGGGTTGCCCTTTGGGCCGCCAAACTCCGAACGATGGGAAGCGTATCACCGCATGCGGCCCTACAGGCGCGTTGACATCGGATTTTCAAAGGTGATAAAAAGCGAGGATAAAGTATTGTCTGCCTCCAATCCTTTCAGATTTTTTAAAAGCGTATGGTTGACAGCAGAAATCTTTAATTTATTAGATATCAATAATACCATCTCTTACCAGTGGGTGTCTGATATCAGGGGCAGGCAGTATGCGATACCGAATTATCTTACGTCAAGAAGAATCAATTTAAAACTCATTGCTAAGTTTTGAATGGTCTAAATTAATGCATTATTATTACAAAACACAAATCACATAATTTAATAGCTATCATAGGCCCCACGGCAACCGGGAAAACAACACTTGCCGCTCATCTGGCCTGTAAGCTCAACGGGGAAGTGATCAGCGCAGATTCACGCCAGGTTTACCGCGGCATGGATATAGGTACAGGAAAAGATATTGATGATTATGTCGTGAATGGCATTCCGGTTCCGTATCATCTTATTGATATTGCCGATGCAGGATATAAATATAATGTATTCGAATACCAGAGAGATTTTATCAGGGTTTTTAAAGATGTATTGCAACGGGGTAAATTGCCTGTTCTCTGTGGCGGATCGGGTTTGTATATCGAAGCGGTGCTGAAAGGATACGAATTGATGGAAGTACCGCCTGATGTAGCGTTGCGAAAAGAACTCGAAAATAAATCACTTGAAGAATTATCTGCATTGCTGGCATCTTTGAAAAAGCTTCATAATGTATCTGAAATTGATACCAAAAAAAGAGTCATTCGTGCCATTGAGATAGAAATGTTTTATAAAAAAAATCTCAGGACTCAACCGGATTATCCAGAGATAAAAAGCATACTTTTCGGAATTTCATTCGACCGGAAAGTCCAGCGGAAGCGGATTGCAGAAAGACTGAAACAACGGATGGAAAACGGAATGATCGAAGAAGTTGACCGGCTTTTGAAATCGGGTATCTCTTCAGCTGACCTAATTTATTACGGCCTGGAATATAAATTCATTACGCAATATCTCACCGGCCTGATCCGCTATGATGAAATGTTCCGCCTGCTGGAAACAGCAATACATCAGTTCTTAAAACGCCAGGATACATGGTTCAGAAAGATGGAACGAAACGGTATGAAAATTCACTGGATAGATGGAACACTGCCCACCGAATCAAAGATGGAAATCATTCTGAGTAGATACAAGAAATAGTTCGTCGAAACATTTTCTTCGATGTATTTAATTTGCACCACTCAATGTGCTTCGCTTTGGAAGATGACTTAACGCAAAATGTTTAGTCTTACCTTTGATCAGTACAAATAAAGTGGATAGATGCTTTTAGCCGTGCAGATGGGTAATATACTAATAACTCCCGAAATATTTTCTGGAAAACCACTCAGCGGAAGCAAGGGCAAGCAGGAGGAAAAATATCCATCTGAGGTTGATGATATCAATCAGTTGCTTTTCCGAATACGAAACAGGAACAATATCCCGGTTCGTTTTTATTGCTTCATAGAGTTTATCCATTTGAGCAGGAGTAAAGAGTTTGCCATTGTTATTTCCTGACAACTGATATAAAAGCTTGTGATCTGCAACAGTCCGTTCTCCTTCCATGTTAAGCGAAACCACTGTGAATTTACCGTTTTTCGTAAATTCCTTTTTGCCGACTTTTACTTTGGCGCTCCATGAATAATCGCCGATAGGGAATATTCCGGCATTGAGGCGATAGGCATTATTGGTTTTATCTAATATAAACTGAAATTTTTTATTCCGGGGATTAATTATTTCAAGAGAAACATCCGGAGTATTGATCAGTTCAAAGGTTTCATTGTAAACTTCGGCCTCAAAAATCAGCGGTTCATTTTCATTAACTATCTTCTTGTTGGTGATCACAAAATTATCTTTGTTCACTTTCAGTGCGAGAAACTGTACCATTTTATTGATCAGTTCGTCAAACAACTCATGGTTCGCATGATTAAGAAAATTATTCATCCTCCATCTCCATATTCCCTCTCCGCTGATAAATCCGATTTTATTTTCGCCATTTATGCTGAACAGTATGAGCGGCCGCGATGTTGTAATATTACTTATCTTCTGGTAAAATAAAATATTCTGGGCATCCGTAGACCGGTATTCGCCAAAAGGGCAAATCAGTGGAGGCGCTTTGCCGATGAATTCCTGCATTTCGTCGCTCACCTGGAAGAATGAAAACTGTTTGTTGAAAATCCCCTGCGTTTCATCATACGCATTTTTTGTCTGCCGTATCTCAAAACCTGTTTTCAGGTTGTTGATGTTTTCAAAAGAACTCTGGCTGCCGAGAATGAACAGTACCGGTATGCTTTTATTAAAAATATCCGAAAACTGCCTTATGAAACTATTGGTTTTTGAAGGAAGCTGGTGCAGTATAACCAAGTTATAGTTCCATACCGGGTTTGTAAGCTTATCAGCAATAAAAAAATCAACCTGGAGATTCAGATTCGTTTCAAGCGCTTTTCGTAAAGCGGCAATATCGGGATGCGGAGAATTGGCAAGCACCAGGATTTTCTGTTTGCTGTCAATAACATCAATCACAATATCTTTATAATTGTTGGAAACACTGATTTCATCTTTAACAGGCGCCGCTTCGATTTTATAATGCTGTATCCCGGTTTTATCCGCATCTGTTTCCACATTGACAATCTCAGAATAGGATTTTGAATTAACCAATATAGGCTTAGAAAACAATTTCCGGCCGTTATTATATACATTGAGTTGAGAGCCGATCCCATTCAGTTCTTTAACATCCACATATATCTGCAAAGGAAATTTATTGCCCAGAAAAACGATCTTATTGTAAATTACCTTAGACAGGATGATATCTTTTTGAGTACTCGTGTCACCCAGTGCAATCGTATAAACCGGGTAATTGATATCAGAAGTCAGGTACAACGGATTTGAGCCTTTGTTGTAAATCCCGTCGCTTGCAAGAACCAATGCGCCAACATTCCGGTTAATGAATTTATTTTTCAGTTCATTCATAAGTTCCGAAAAATCCGTCTGCTTGTCTGTGAAACTGCAAGCCATCCCCTTTTTGATTTCATCGCCAAAAGAGTAAGTTTTGACTTCGAAATCAGAAGAAAGTTTTTGAACGAAATTTTCCAAATCAGTCTTAAGATTTTTTTTATAAAGCAGGGAATCCTTATTCATCAAAATGGATTCCGAGTTATCCTGGGCTATAATGATTACCGGTTTTTCAATAAATTTTGAAAAGGATTTGATAAAGGGAGACAGGAGCAGAAATGTGAGAAAAAAAACGACAATGAATCGAAACGCCCTCATGGTTCTGAGCCACCACAATGCCGTTTCTTTAAAATTTTTATCTTTTCTGTAAAGCAGGAATGAATATAAAAATGCAATTCCTATACAGAAAATTATGAACCAAACGGGATATTCCGTGATGATACTCATTATAAAACTCTAAACAGGCATAAAACATATTAACACCTGCAACTTTAAACTTGAAACATTAAACTTGAAACAGTTTAAGTCTGCATCGCGCCGCACACGCTGATAGTTTGTCCGCTTATATAAGATGCCATATCGGATCCGAGGAACACGCATACATTAGCGACTTCTTCGGGGCTTCCGCCTCTTTTTAACGGAATTTTTTCAAACCAGCCGGTTACCGCTTCCTGTGGTAGTTTGGCTGTCATTTCCGTAACAATAAATCCGGGCGCTATCGCATTGCAGCGTATATTTCTTGAACCCAATTCTTTTGCAATGGATTTGGTAAATCCTATGATCCCTGCCTTGGATGCCGAATAGTTTGCCTGGCCTGCGTTACCGCCAACCCCGACCACAGAACTTATATTGATAATGGAACCGTTTTTTTGCTTCAGCATTTGCTTCTGTACTGCTTTGGTCATGCTAAAAACCGATTTCAGATTTACATTTATAACCAGGTCCCACTGCTCCTCGGTCATCCTCATCAGCAGGTTGTCGCGTGTGATGCCGGCATTATTCACAAGAATATCTATTGAACTGAAATCCTTCAACACTTCTTCGGCCAGCTTTTCAGAGTCGGTATATTTGCTTGCATCCGAAGCATAGCCTTTCGCTTTTACTCCCAAGGCGGCCAATTCTGTTTCTAAGGATTTCATGTTATCGTCATAGAAAAGATCCGTGAAAGCAATATTTGCCCCATGTTCCGCAAATTTTATAGAAATCGCCCTGCCGATACCGCGGGCAGCGCCAGTGATGATGGCAGTTTTTCCTTCCAACAGTTTCATGTTATTTTATTTTAATTGTTTATTACGGGCAAAAATAAATATTTTAATTGACATTATAAGGTTTGTAAAGTTAGTTAAGTACATAAAGTGTCATAAAGTTTTAACCTGAACAGAAAAAATCGCAACCTGTTAATAACCTGTTTGCAACAAGCTGAAAAATCTTTACGTTAAATCATAACCTTTCGGTTTTACCCTGCGTACAAAAAATTGTTTCTCGAAAATTTTCATAATTTTAATTATTGATTGATGACAGATGACGGATGCTTGACGACGGATGATCGACGATTGATGACAGATGACGGATGACAATGAACAACAGCAAAGCGTAAAAACATCAAACACCTGCCCGCTTCGCAGCAGGCGGGTCAAACATTAAACTTTAAACAAATAATATTAACCTTAAACCTCTATCATTATGAAAACAAAATCTACCTTCAGTTCCGCAGCGAATAACATTGCCCCCCCCTGTGCAGGCCTGTTCGCAGCAGTTTCAGCAATTCTGCTGATTACAATTTTTAGTATGACCTCCTTTTCGCAGAGCGGAGAGAAATGGGCTACCGGCTGTAATATTGTTTCGGGAAATTCCGCTCTTGGGACAATAAATAATTTTCCATTGATAATAAAAACAAACAATACGCAGCAGGCGGTGTTCACTCCATTCGGCTGGTTCGGGCTTGGCATCACTGCGCCAACCTGCATACTCGATGTAAACGGCGACGGACGTATTATTAATTTTAATATTATTTCAAACCTCACTGTCGGCAACCTGCTCACCGTGAAAAAAATCGTTTCACAAACAGGGACTGTTGACTTCGATGCAAACAATATAACCACCACAGCGGGAATCAGTGGCGGCATCCTGAATATTTCAGGAACCATCACGGCCAATACTATTAATGTAAGCGCTTACACAAACCCTGCCTTTGCAGGTTCTGGCAATGGCCTTGTAACTTTTAACAATGACGGCAGTTTTCAGAAACTGAATTTTAACAACGATGCAAACACCGTACTTTACGGCAACGGCACATTCGGCAGCCTGCCTGCAAACGGATGGACAATCAATGGAAATGATATGTATTCCATACCAACAGGTTATATTGGTATAGGTACGGATGCGCCCCTCGAAAAACTTGATGTTAACGGCAATGTCAACATACGCGGCTACCTGTATGTGCAGGACGGCGTGATAATAGGCAAGCGGGTGAACAGCGAAAAAGTGGTAACAGACACTGCTAAAGTCGGACAGGTGGAAATAGACAAGGGAAAGATTGACAGCCTTGCCTCCAAGCAGATTACAGTAGATTCATTAAAAACAAAGGATATCAAAACAGAACAATTCACAACACAAAAAATTTCATCTGTAAATATTACTACCGACTCATTGAAGGCAACACAATTCACACTTGCAGAGATGCATGCCGACAGTATTACCGCCGTGAAGATGACGCTTGATAAATTGACCACAACAGAAATAAAAGCCACAGTT
>JACREX010000076.1 GCA_016212695.1 Bacteroidia bacterium | reverse complement strand
TTAAATTGTTAACATTGTTAAATTACTTTTTTTATTCATTTATATATCGTTAATATTTGATTTATAACAATTTAACAATATGACAATTTAGCAATATTATTTCAGCAAAAGGTTAAATTTTAAACCGTTTGCAGTATAAATTTAATATTCCAATTTGAGAATATAAATGTAAATATTTTTTTTATAGAATATAATAACCAAGTAAATCTTTTTTCTATATTTTTGAGGTTTGAAACAATATCTAAACTCAATGAAATTTAAACTGATTTTTTCTTTCAATAAGGTAAATGATCAGATTCCACGATATCTAAACATTTTCCCTATAATTGTTCAGAAATTAATTTATTAACTAAATATTAAATATTATGAAAACTATTTACAGTAAGTTGATTTTTACAGTTTTATTTTTAAACGTAATAACAATTTTTCTTGCTCAGTCGCAGCAGGTGAGTTTTACAGCCGACCAAACCAATGGTTGTGCTCCGCTTGCAGTGAATTTTACCAATACGAGCACGATTGATACGAATGGCGTTACCTTTGAATGGAATTTCAGCGATGGAGGCAGTTTCTGGGGTTACAATGCCTCACATCAGTTTCTTAATGCACAAAATTATTGGGTTTCTGTCACCGCCTGGGGGCAATTTCATCAATGGCTTGGAAATTACAACATGAATATAAATGTTGGCGGCGCTTCATCATATTTTTATATTTCTGCCGGACCCAATGTATGTGTCGGGCAGGAAATTTATTTTTGGTCGAATGACCAAACTTACTGGAAACATTGGAATTTTGGCAACGGAGATACTGCAAACGACAATTGGCCAAGATGCACCTACTATTCACCCGGCACTTACAATGTAATGTTAATTGAAAGTACCGATTGCGGAATTGATACCATTGTCCGGCAGGTGTATGTTTCTGATTCAGCAATTCCAACTGTGGAGATTAGTTTTAACGGCGGCAATTATTTCTGTCCGGGTGATGATATTTATCTTAGAGATAACTATCCCGCAGTTTCGTATTTATGGGATTTTGGCGATGGCAGTTATTCCGTAGCGTCTCAGCCGACGCATCATTATGCTGATTCCGGCGATTACAGAGTGATACTGATTGCTACTAATATGTGCGGCAATTCAAATTCTGATACTAATTATGTATTTATCCGGAATAATCAGAGCGCATATGCAGGATTCAATTACTGGCCTAATCCTGCGTGCCCGGGCGAACCAGTACGTTTTGATTCATGGAACTCCGGAAATTATTTATGGTCTTTTGGCGACGGCGATTCTTCAACATTAAGACAACCTGAACATATCTATACTGATACCGGCTCATATCAAATTCAATTAATAGTTACAAATGGATGCGGTTATGCAGACACTAATGTTAATACAATTTTTGTTCAATATAATTATATGAATCCGCCAAATGTTGGAATCCAGTTTAATAATTTTGAAAACTGGCAGAATAACCAGCCTGTTGAAACGTTAATTTTTTGTCCAAATACCTTAGTGGAGTTTAGAGGAAATACATGGAGCGGAGGCCAAATTAATTATCACTGGGATTTTGGAGATGGAACAACCTCTGATTTGCAAAACCCGTCACACACTTTCACACAAACAGGAACTAATGTTGTAATGTTGATTGCGGGTAATTCCTGCGGCGCTTCTGATACTGCTTATAAATATATTATAGTTGATAATACTATAATGCCGCAGGCAAACCTTCAGAACTTACCCGATTCATTATGCCCGGGAGAGACTGTCTATTTCTTTGATAATAATTTCAGGGAAGAAAACAATTATTCATATTCTGTATGGTTCGGAGATGGCAATTCATCTTTAAATATTACCCAACAGGATACTGTTATTGGAGTTTTAGCAACTCATATATACAATACACCCGGTACATATCATATTGTTTTTACTGTAATCAATTCTTGCGGAAATACTGATTCATTATCTAAAGATATTGTTGTTGGACAATCTTCACCTGCTAACCCTACTTATTATGTTGATAATTCAACGTCACTTAATCAGCATATGAATTGGGCGAACTTTGGAGTACCGTCAGCCGGCGATAACCACCAGTTTTATATTCCTATTCATTTTGACCAGTGGGTGCCCGGCATGAATGATGATTTCTATGTTGTATTCTGGGCCGGACGTATAGATTTTAGCGGCAATGTACCCGACCCGATGGGATTAGTTTTACAGCAGGGTTTAGGAACAGTTCATGCATATGTGCCATCTGATGTAACAGATAGCGTTACTATTGCCGCAGCCTGGTTCTGCGACGGCATGCTTGAAGGCGATGGAGGTCCTGATGCATTTGGAATTCTGGGCGTGTTACCAGTATTTCCTAATGGGCTCACAAATGTTCCTGAACCCGGAATTCAAATAGGAGGATGGAGCGGAAATTGTGATACTACTTTTGGAAATCCTAATGCTGCCTGCCCCGGCGACCCGGTGAATTTTATGGCTGTCGGCGGACTTAGTTATGAATGGCACTTCGGCGACGGATCTCCCACAGATACCTCACAAATGACTCAACATATCTATAATACTGTCGGAACATATAACGCATATGTTGTAATCACTACAGGCTGCGGCTCTAAAGATACTGTTCCCACTGAAGTTACCGTATCAGACCAAAATTTACCATATGCCGATTTTTACTGGAATAGTTATAACAATTGTACTGGTACTCCGATTCAATTTGAGTTTAGCGACCATAACGGAGGCGAGCATAATTACACATTTTTCTGGGATTTTGGCGATGGAACCACTTCTACTGCAAACACACCTTCTCATGTTTTTCAAAATGCCGGACAGTATATGGTTACTATGATTGTATATAACAACTGCGGGAGTGATACAACTACACAGCAAATATGGGTGAATGGTCCGCAAATTTCTATGATTACTTCCAATGGATGCGCAGGTGAAAATAATGGCTTTATTGATATTACCCAGACTAATGGATGTAATATTACATTTAACTGGTCAAACGGAGCTACTACAGACGATATATATAATTTATCACCGGGTAATTACACTGTTACAGTTTCTGACTGCGGTGGATGTTCTCTTATTAAATCTGTTACCATAGATAGTGTTCAGCCTATACAGCTTACAACCTATACTACTAATATTTCATGTAACGGTATGATTGACGGAAACATTGATTTATCGGTTATGGGCGGCATGCCTCCGTTTTATTTCTTCTGGTCAAACAATGAATCAACTGAAGATATTTCAGGCCTGGCAGAAGGTATGTATTATATTACAGTTGTTGATGCCGGTGGATGTTCTGAAATAGATTCTGCTTTTGTTATAGAGCCTGAAACATTAAATACGGTTCTTACTAAAACAGATATTGTATGCCCGTTTGGATTTCCTACAGGAAGCGTTTATTTAACTGTAAGCGGCGGCACACCTGCCTATTCATATAATTGGTCTAATGGCGCCACAACAGAAGATTTATCGAATATTCATGCAGGCAGTTATATTGTTACAGTAACCGACTCACGGGGCTGCACAACCACTGATTCAATTTCAGTTACTGAACCTCCTCCTTTTGTTATAAGCGATACTGTAATAACAAATCCTTCTTGCGGTTCTGATAACGGAGAAGCTGCTGTTTTTGTTTCCGGCGCCACTCCGCCTTATACATATCTGTGGAGTGATGCATTAAACCAAACTAATGACACTGCTACAGGCTTAGGCGCAGGATTTTTTACAGTTACTGTTACTGACGCTAATAATTGCAGTACAGGGTATTCATTCGCTCTTAATAATGCAGGAGCGCCAACATTAAATTATTCTGTTCACAATGTCAGTTGTTATGGATTAAATGATGGATATGCAGTTGCTATTCCGTCAGGCGGAACTTCGCCTTACACTTATCAGTGGTCAAATTCTTCTACTAATGACACAGCTTATTATTTAGATGTAAATATGCTTGGAATTATAGTTACAGTAACTGATTCTTTAGGCTGTGAAACCATTGAGCTGATTCCTCTTTCACCGCCTACTCAACTTCAGCTTACATTAACTTCAACTGATGTTTCTTGCAATGGCGGGAATAACGGCGCTGCAATTGTTACACCAAGCGGAGCAACTCCTGGTTATACATTCAACTGGTCGCTTCCATCCTCAAATGATACTATCATAGATTTAACAGCAGGTACATATTCCGTTACTGTTACTGATGCTAATAGTTGCCAAAAAATTGATTCGGTTGCAATCACAGAACCAAGTGCAATCGCTAATACTCTTCAGCACTCGGATGTATTGTGTTACGGAGGAAATTCTGGAGCAGTGTTTTCATACTGGACTAGTGGAGGCGTAGTTCCTTACTCATATCTATGGTCAACTAGTGATACCCTGCAACAATTGTATAATTTAGCAGCAGGTACGTATTATCTTACTATTACAGATGCAAATAATTGTACTTATTTAGATTCAGTCGAAATAAACGAGCCTCCGGCGCTTACTTCAGTTGTAAATATTTTACAGAATGTAACTTGTAATGGAATGTGCGATGGAAGCGCGGTGATACTTGTTTCAGGAGGCGTTTCTCCATATAGTTATTACTGGAGCATGCTCCCTATAGTGTATGATTCGATTTCTACAACTCTTTGTGAAGGCAACACGATAATAACTGTTACAGATTCTAGCGGCTGTGTTTTATATGATACTGCTGTAATAACACAACCTGCTGTATTAGAAATCACAATGAATATTACTAACCCAACATGTAATTCTGCATGCGACGGAGTTGCTGTTGCAACAGTTTCGGGCGGCACACAGACTTACTTTTACGACTGGGGCAATGGCAATACTGGCGACACAGAATTTAACCTGTGTGAAGGAGCATATACAATCACAGTTACCGATGCTCACGGGTGTATTGATTCTGCTACCGCTGATATAACTAACCTGGATGTATTAATTGTTTCCGTTCAATCAACAAATATTTTATGTCATGGCGCTAATGACGGCGCTGCTGCAGCAATAGTTACTGGCGGAATTCAGCCATACACATACAACTGGTCAAATGGAGATACTACAGAAACACCTGCCAACCTGCCTCCCGATACTCTGATAATTTCTGTAACTGATGCAAATAATTGTGCTGCTTTAGATACAGTGATTATTACCGGGCCGGATACATTCATTGTCACAGTGTCTTCACAAAACGTAAGTTGTTACGGTTATCAGGATGGTTCTGTCAGTTATATTGCAACCGGGGGAACACAACCCTATGAGTTCAGTATTGATGGAAACATCTGGACAACCGATACCTTTATCTTATCACTGGCTGCAGATGATTATTATACCATCATAAGGGACGCTCATAGTTGTCAGTATCTTGATTCTGCTACAATAACACAGCCTGATATGATTCTGACATCCGTTTCATTTACAGATGCTCTCTGTTTTGGCAGTAATGATGGCGCAGCAGGGGTAACCGTTTCAGGCGATTTTCCACCCTTTATATTTGCTTGGACCGATAATGTTTCTACGACTGATACCGCTTCTGGTTTGGTTGCAGGAAATTATTACATTACAGTTACAGATTCTCTTAACTGTTCGGCTGTAGATTCAGTTTTAATTTCTGAACCCGATATTATTCTGACCATATTGACCAATACAAATGTATTATGTTTTGGAGATACCACCGGTTCAGCATCAATATCTGTTACAGGCGGAACGCCGCTATACAGTATTGTCTGGTCAAATGGAGAACTCACACAGTCTGTTGACAGCCTTACTGCAGGCACGTATCATGTTACTGTAACAGATGGACACAATTGTACAGTTATTGATTCCGTAGCCATAACCGAACCCGATCCTTTAACTCTCACAGCCAGTGTTACCAACGCTTCTGCGATTATCATGCCGGACGGAGCTATTGATTTAAACGTTACGGGCGGTACTCCAACCTATACTTACCTCTGGAACAATTTTGAGACCACGCAGGATATTTCCGATTTGTTTACGGGAAATTATTCGGTTACTGTTACTGATGCCAATGGATGCACGGATGATACAATCATATTTGTTGACTTTTCTGATAAAGTTAATTCATTATCTTCAGATAATGTTATCAAAATTTATCCGAACCCCACATCAGGATTGCTCTATATAACCAATGCTGAAAACACGACTATAGAGCTGGCAAATATTATCGGAGAGGTTCTTATAACAGTTAAAAATCCTTCTGCAATGAATACCTTTGATTTATCAAAACTTGCAAAAGGGAATTACTTTATCCGGATAACTAAGGAGGGGAATACTATCACCAGGAAGGTTGTATTAAGATAACTTTCAATGTTAAAGAGGCTGTCTAAAAAGTACAAAGTTATTATTTTCAGCAACTTTTTTGCCCATGCCCTAAAGGGTGAAGCTGCTGAAAATCAGCCCTCCCTTAAGGGTCGGGGCAATGGCTGAAGATCAAAAAAATTTCTTTTTGGACAGCCTCTTTTATTATACAGTAAATGAGTCCCCTCCGAAAAGTCATTTTTTGCCATAAAGGCTCAAAAACACAATGATTCACAAAAAGTAATTATACTAAAAATGGTTAAATTGTTAACATTGTTAAATTACTTTTATTATTCATTTATATATCGTTAATATTTGATTTATAACAATTTAACAATATGACAATTTAGCAATATTATTTCAGCAAAAGGTTAAATTTTAAACCGTTTGCAGTATAATTGCTTTTTAACACCTTGTGCAACTTAGAGCCATAGTGACTTAGTGGCATTTTAGAAAATATCATTTTTCGGAGTAGACTCAGTAAATTAATAATTCAAAAATTTAAAAATTATGAAAAAAATTTCAAACAACCTGTCAGGAAAAGCCCTGATATCGCTTATCGCTGTTTTAGGTTTTATTTTTTTTAGTAACTGTAAAGTTACTGCAGCAGATTATTATTGGGTAAACGGGCCCGGAAACTGGTCTGCTTTTGCAACACATTGGGCCACTGCTTCGGGCGGCGCTGTTTTCCACACTTCGGTTCCCGGCGCTTCCGACAATGTTTTTTTTGACGCCAATTCGTTTACTCTCCCTCTCATCGGGCAAGCCGTAACCGTAGACGTAATGGCAACCTGCAATAACATGAACTGGACGGGCGTGCTTAATAATCCTGATTTTGCCGGTAACAACAGTCTTGAAATCTACGGTTCCGTGATTTTTGTACCCGGAATGACCGCTTCTTATAACGGTATGCTTACTTTTAAAGCAAACGGTCCGGGAAATATTATTGATTTTTCAACGGTTGTACTGAATATTAATAATTTTCAGTTTGATGGGACAGGAGAGTGGACATTAAATTCAGATATTGACTGCTCTGCCTTAGGTTTTTCTATGTTTACAGTCCTTCAGGGAACCCTTAATACCAACAATAAAACTATTTCAGTGGGTCAGTTTCAATCCTGGCCTATGGGAGCCCGTGTAATAAACCTTGGAAGTTCAACAATCAACTGCAAACAGAATTTTCAGTTGATGGATCCCTCAACTCTGGATTTTAATGCAGGTATTTCAACCATCAATATCGGACAGACTTTTTTCAATGTACAGGGATTCACTTTTTATGATGTGAATTTTGTTCCCCAATGGCCCGGCGAAGTTAATTTCATGGGCGCTAATAACTTTCATACGCTCGGTTTTAATGATCCGAATGTTTATGGCGTGGTCTTTACTTCCAATGAATTAGTCCAGCTTTATGATATTAACTTCGGGGCAACCTGCTCTTTCAGGAAAAATGTAAGGGCAAACATGGCGGGAGAGGCTGCAATTATTAAGAAAATTTCCGGACTCGTTAAAGAAGATTATCTCAACATTCGTGATATTACCGTTATCGGCGGAGCTACCTTTATTACTGATAATGGAGTAAATCTCGGCAATGTTACAAACTGGACAATCAATTCTTCCCTGCCGAATACATTATACTGGGTTGGAGGAACAGGCAACTGGAGCGATCCCGATCACTGGTCAACCTCAAGCGGAGGCCTGTATCCATCAGGAAATACCTGCGTTCCTTCCGATGTTGATAATGTTTTTTTTGATGCAAATTCATTTTCAGCCGCAGGTCAAACAGTTACAATTAATACGTATGCTTCATGCAATAATATGAACTGGACAGGCGTAACGAATAATCCAACCCTTGCAAATTCCTGGCCTTCGGAATTGAATATTTTTGGTTCCCTTACCCTTGATCCTGGGATGACCTATAATTTTACATCATCTGTTTATTTCAGATCGGCAAATCCCGGGAACACCATTACCACCGCAGGGAAATCGCTGAACAGTTCAGTTTATTTTGAAGGAACCGGGGGCTGGACGCTTCAGGATAATTTTGCCGGTAGCTGGGTATATCATAATAAGGGAAATCTTAATACTAATAATAAAAATGTTACGATTTCTTCTTATAGTTCCGGGAGTAATGCTACACGACAGATTAGTCTTGGCAGCAGCACAGTAACCTGTAGCTGGGGCTGGAGCATATATGATAATACCAATATGACACTGAATTGCGGGACATCGCTTATCAGCGTAAACGGTTCTTTCAGCGGAGGAAGTTTTACATATAATAATGTAACGCTTGACGGTACCGGAACTTCATATGTTTATGACTCCAATATTTTTAACAACCTCACTCATAACGGAGGCAGCTATCTGTATTTTGAAGCGGGAAGCACACAGACATTTAACAGTTTTACTACAGCAGGAACCTGTTCAGGTCTCGTAAATATCAGATCAAATACGACTGGTACAACAGCCACATTGTCCAAGGCAGCAGGAATAGTCACAGTCAATTATGTTTCTTTAAAAGACATTGATGCGGTTGGCGGCGCTACTTTTAATGCCAATAACAGTATTGATGATGGGAATGTTACGGGATGGAACTTTGTTGCGTTGCCTTCAACTAACTATTACTGGATCGGTGGAGCCGGTAACTGGAACGATCCCTTACACTGGTCGCTTGCAAGCGGCGGAGCAGCAAATCCCGGAGGCTGCATTCCAACCCAGGCTGACAATGTTTTCTTCAACAATCAATCAGGACTTAATAATCAAACTGTTACAGTTAATGTTACAGCCTATTGTAACAACATGGACTGGACCGGTATCTCCCCAAATGGAAGATTGGCAGGTAGTGAATATATTTATGTTTATGGTTCATATACCCTCGCAGCAAATATGATTATGTCTCACACAGGAAACATGTTTTTTAGTTCTGCAGCAGTTGGAAATACTATCAATACCGCAGGAAAATCAATTCTGGGAAATGTGTATTTTTCAGGTGCCGGAAGCTGGACGCTCCAGGGAAATTTCACGGTTTCAAATTCAAAAAGTATCTATTTTAATAAAGGAACCCTTACCACAAATAACTTTAATATTACAGCGCCATATTTTTATGGACAGACTGCCGATATCAAACAATTGAATCTGGGATCTTCAACTGTAACCGTGAACTACTGGAGTATTTCAGCCGGTTCTAACCTGACAATTGTTCCGGGAACTTCGACAATAAATGTATCATCCAGCAGTGGTTTCAGCGGCGGAAACTGCAATTATAATAATGTAAACTGTAATTATAATGGCGGTTTTTATGTTTATGGATCCAATAGCTTCAATACCCTGAATATCCCGAATTGCACAAGCCTGTATTTTCAGGGTGGAGAAACCACAACCTTTACTACCCTTACTTTTCCGAACGGTACAGATTGCAATAATTATTTCAATATTGGTTCTTACACAGCGGGACAGGTTGCACATTTTTCCAAACCAGCAGGCATATTCAATAAAAACTGGCTTAGGATTTCTGATCTGACAGCCAGCGGTGGCGCCACGTTTAATGCACTTAGCAGCCAGGGAATAGGCGATGTTACCGGGTGGAATATTTTTTCTCCTGCAGGAGTTGACCTTTACTGGATCGGAAATACCGGCAACTGGAACGATCCCAATCACTGGTCGCTTACTTCAGGGGGCGCCCCCTATGGCTGTATTCCTACGACTAATGATGATGTATTCTTTGACGCCAATTCATTTTCCCTTGCCGGTCAGATTGTAACGGTTAATGTACCTTCTTCCTGTAAAAACATGGACTGGACAGGGGTTACAAATAATCCCGAGATAGCAGGATGGTCGCCTTTAAGTATTAATGGCTCACTGACATTTGTGCCGGCCATGATAATGAGTTACGGAGGCACTTTAAATTTTATTTCCTCTGCGCCGGGCAATACCGTGTTTACTGCAGGTCTTCTGGTGAACGGCATGAGCTTTAACGGAGATTATTCCCTTTTGGATAATATCAATATGAATTGGGGAACCGTGACTTTTAACAATGGGATACTTAATACCAATAATCATGATATTATTTCAAACGGTTCGTTCGTTTCCAATTCAACAAATCCAAGAATACTTAATTTTGGTTCTTCTAACTTGGAATTTAATTCATGGCAGATATCAGACAATACCAATCTTGTCATTAATGCCGGAACATCTGAAATCCTGCTTACCAATAATCCCTGGGAATTCAGAGGCGGAGATATGATTTATAATAATGTAACTATCGAACCCGGAATGTTCGGAGGCTGGACAACTATTTATGGCTCCAATACTTTTAACCGGCTGAAAATTGAAACCGGCGCTGAGATACATTTTGAAAGCGGTTCAACCCAGACTACTTCAAATCTTGAAGCTGTCGGAGATCCCGGAAATAATATTATACTTCATGCGAGCATAGATGGAAACAGTGCTTCGTTAAATCAGACAGCGCAGGAATTTTGCGGCGATTATCTTAAAATCCAGGATATTGATGTAAGCGGAACAACCTTCTATGCCGGTAATAACAGCACTGACCAGGGGAATAATACCGGCTGGACATGGTCCGGCGTTACAGCTATTGACCAGTATCCTGCAGGTATGTGCGAAGATGTTTTGGGCGGCGGAACCGTTGCCGGTATTAACCTGACATTGCTTGAAGATGCCATTGACGGCGGCAACCCATATACACATACCTGGTACCAGGATGCAGGGCTTACGATTTTTATTGCAGACCCAACTTCAGTTACTGTGAGCGACGGGCAGATTTTTTATGACGCTGTGAATAATGGAATTTGTATAAATGTCGCTGAAGTGACATTCACTGTTTTTCCGCTGCCTGTTGCCTCATTCCTTGTAACTGATGCAAGTTGCTTCGGATTCAGCGACGGAACTGTTGACCTGACGGTAATAACAGGGTTATCTCCTTTTGATTATCAGTGGTCCACCGGTGCAGTCACTGAAGATATTTCAGGTCTTCCTGCAGGGTGGTACAAAGTAACCATTACTGATACCAATGGTTGTATAAATATTGACAGCGCTCAGGTTGATGAGCCGGCTCTTGTTGAAATATTGTCAGTAACAAATGGATGGCGTTGCGATGCAGGAAATGTGACACTTAGTGCTACGGCATCAGCAGGCACCATTAATTGGTATGATGTCCCGACCGGTGGTATTTCGCTTGGTACTGGCACAGTCTTTACAACACCGGTGATATCGGCCACCACGAATTATTATGTAGATGCAACTTTCAACGGATGCACTTCCCCTTCACGCACACAGGTAACCGCCACGGTTTACACCACACCCTCAATAACCGCAGTAACACCCGGATCGCGCTGCGATGCAGGGACAGTGGCCTTAGGCGCAACAGCTTCGGCAGGAACTATAAACTGGTATGATGTGGCAACAGGGGGCGCATCACTCGGAACAGGCACAGCTTTTACCACGCCTTCGATTTCTGCAACCACAAATTATTATGTTGACGCAACAGCCAATGGCTGCACTACAGCCTCGCGCGCAACTGTCACTGCCACGGTTTACACCACACCCTCAATAACCGCAGTAACACCCGGATCGCGCTGCGATGCAGGCACAGTGGCATTGGGTGCAACAGCTTCAGCAGGAACTATAAACTGGTATAATGTAGCCACCGGCGGAGCCTCGCTTGGCACAGGATCATCCTTCACCACGCCTTCGATTTCTGCAACGACAAATTATTATGTTGATGCAACTGCAAACGGCTGCACTACGGCCTCACGCACAGTTGTAACCGCCACGGTTTACACGACTCCATCCATCACGGCAGTAACGCCGGGTTCGCGTTGCGATGCAGGCACGGTATCTTTGGGCGCAACAGTTTCAGCAGGAACTATAAACTGGTATAATGTATCAACAGGCGGTTCCTCTCTTGGAACAGGCATAACATTCACCACGCCTTCGATTTCTGCAACGACAAATTATTATGTTGATGCAACTGCAAACGGCTGCACTACGGCCTCACGCACAGTTGTAACCGCCACGGTTTACACGACTCCATCCATCACGGCGGTAACGCCGGGTTCACGCTGCGATGCAGGCACGGTAGCATTGGGCGCAACTGCTTCGGCAGGCACAATCAACTGGTATGATGTTGCAACGGGAGGCGCATCGCTTGGCACAGGATCATCCTTCACTACGCCTTCAATTTCCACAACCACAAATTATTATGTTGATGCAACAGTAAACGGCTGCACTACGGCCTCACGCACAGTTGTAACCGCTACGGTTTACACACTTCCTGTTGTTATTGCAAACACAACGTCTGATACTGTTTGTACAGGAATACAAGTAACTTTAACAGGTAGCGGAGCCTTAAGTTATACATGGAACAATGGAGTAACAAACGGAATGGCATTTGCACCGGCAGCCACCGCTACTTATACTGTAACAGGTACAGATGTAAATGGTTGCACGGATACAGACCAGATAATTATTGTAGTTAATTCTTTACCAACTGTTGTGGCCAATGCAACCAATAACACAATATGTAATGGCACAAGTATAACCCTAACCGGCAGTGGAACCTTAAGCTATGCATGGGACAACGGAGTAACAAACGGAGTGGCATTTGCACCGGCAGCTACTACTACTTATACAGTAACCGGAACAGACATGAACGGTTGCACAGATACCGACCAGATAACCATTACAGTGAATGCTTTGCCAACCGTAGTGGCCATTGCAACCAATGACACCATTTGCACCGGCACAAGTATAACACTTACCGGCAGCGGTGCACTAAGCTATGTATGGAATAATGGAGTTAACAACGGAGTACCATTCGTTCCTGTAGCGACAACTACTTACATGGTTACAGGAACTGATGCAAACGGATGCCAGAATGTTGACGATGTTACCATAGTGGTTAATCCGGTTCCGGTTGCTTCTGTTTTATCTTACACACAGCCTACCATTTGCGGGGCAACTGATGGTTCGGTTACAGTAACAGATAATGTTTCATATACTTATTTATGGAATACGGTTCCTGCTCAGACAACATCAACTGCTTCTAACCTCGGGGCAGGAAATTATATTGTGACAGTTTCATTAGGTTCATGTATTATCCAACTGAATCAATCCATTTCCGATCCGGCAGCGCCGACAATTACCCTCACTTCCAGTGATGCTGACGGTACGGTTTGTGCAGGAGAAAGCGTTGAGTTTACTGCTGATGGTATTATAGCCGGCAATTATATTTTCTTTGTAAATGGTGTTGCAAACGATACAGTAACTTATCCGGCAAATACATTTATTTTAAATAATATTACATCAGCAGTTAGTGTTTTTGTCGAAGGGATAGAAGGAACATGCACAGGAGTCAGTGATGCGATTACTATTACCACTTTCCCAATACCTGTTGTTTCTGCTAATGGAAATGCAACCATTTGCGAGGGTTTTACTCATAATATTTTATTGAATCTGGTGGGAACTCAGCCATGGACATTATTGATCAGCGATGGGGCTTCAACAGATACAATACATAACGTCAATAATTCAAGTTATTCTTACCCGGTTAGCCCGGCAAATACTACTACCTATAGTATTTCAGGCATTGATGCAAATGGTTGTTCTGATATCGATCAGGTAATAATAACTGTAAATCCGCTTCCTGTAATTTCGATCAACGCAAGTTCCACATCGGTTTGTTCCGGCGGAGAAGTTACGCTCACTGCTTCCGGCGCTGATACCTATAGCTGGAGCGGAGGCATTATCAACGGAACGCCTTTTACACCAGTTGCATCGGCCACATATAATGTAACAGGTACTGATGTCAACGGATGCGTAAATACATCAGATATTGAAATTACTGTTAATGAAATTTATACTATCAGTAACTCTGCGGTTATATGTGATGGAGACAGCTTATTTGCCGGCGGTTTGTGGCAATATTCTTCCGGTACATTTACTGATTCCTTAACGACTATATTCGGTTGCGACAGTGTTATTACAACAGTATTAATTGTAAATTCTGCCTTTGTCATATCGAGCGTAGTCGAGATATGTGAAGGCGACAGCATTTTGTTAGGAGGTTCATGGCAAACTGAAGCAGGAGATTACTCCGATGTATTACAATCAGTATATGGATGCGACAGCACGGTTGTAACCAACCTTATTGTGAACCCTGTCTTTGTCATATCGAGCGTA
>JACREX010000001.1 GCA_016212695.1 Bacteroidia bacterium | reverse complement strand
ATTTCTTAATAAACGGTTTAAAGAATCGTTGCTTCAGATAGCTCATTTACCCATGCCCGGACAAAGAGAAGCGCTGCATACCATCTTTGAAAACTGGAAAGGCAAAGGCGAGCAGATAGACGATGTAACGGTGATGGGAATGAAGATTTTTTAGTTAAATGCGCCTTTAATGTAAGCTTTCGTCTTTTCCATTTTTGGATTTTCGAAAAATTCTCCTGCGGGCCCCTGTTCAATTACTTCTCCGAGATACATAAAAATTACATGATCGGCTATTCTTTTTGCCTGCCGTAAAATATGCGTAACCACAACAATGGTATACCAGCTCTTCAGTTCAGTAAACAGTTCTTCGATGGCCATGCTCGATACAGGATCGAGGGCAGAAGCAGGTTCATCGGCAAGAATTATTTCAGGATCCACAGCCAGGCCCCTGGCAAGGCATAAGCGCTGCTGCTGGCCTACCGATAAAGCAGATGCAGGTTGTTTTAAACGGTCTTTCACCTCTTCCCATAAATGGGTTACTTTTAAATAATATTCAACCTTTTCGTCGAGGAATTGTTTTTTCGTATGCCCGCTGATCTTTAATCCATATGCAATATTTCCATAAATGCTCATGGGTAGCGGATAGGGCCTCTGCGAGACTAATCCCATCTTCCGGCGAATTTTGGTAATATCGGTTTTTGTATGCAGAATATCTTCATTGCCCATTTCAACCGTACCGCTGATTTTGATATTTTCGTAAAGGTCGGTAAGCCGGTTCAGTGTTTTCAGCAGCGTTGTTTTTCCGCAACCCGACGGGCCCAGTATAACCGTAATTTTATTCTCAGGGATTTCGGCATTGATATTTTTTAATATCTGCTGTTTCCCGATAAACAGGTTCAGGTTCTGTATTTTTATTTTACCCGATGGTTCCATTAGATTTTTAAAACTTGATTTTATCCTTGTAATATTTTTGAGAAAATATTCTTGCTGCAATGCTAATAATAAGTATTATCATGATTAACACCATTGCAGACGCATATGCTCTTTCTTTTACTTCGGGTACAGGCGAACCTAACTGAAAAAAAATGGCAAGCGGTAATGTGGCAGCCGGGTGGGATAAAGAACCCTGTATATTATCTGTATAGCCTGTGGTGAATAAAACAGCGGCTGCATCGCCGATTGCTCTTCCGAATGACAATAATATTGCCGTGATAATTCCGGGTATGCATTGCCGCAAAAATACTTTGAATGAAATTTCAGACCGGGTAGAGCCAAGCGATAAAGCAGATTCAAATAATCCACGCGGAACAAATTTCAGCGCTTCATCCATGGACCGTATCATGATAGGAATTATTAGAATGGTAACGGTTATTATTCCTGCCAACAAAGAAGTTTTCAGTCCCAGCCAGATCATGAAAATAAAACCCAATGCGCCATAAACAATCGAAGGGATACCCCATAAAATATCAAGGATGAACCGCAGGGCATGCACTGTTTTTTTATGCTTTACTAAGAATACATTCATATACAATGCAACCGGAAGCCCGACTATTAAAGCCAGAAAGGTAGCTCCAAACGATAAATATACTGACCCGATAATTGCATTCAGTATTCCGCCTCCTTTTCCAAAATAATACCCGCCTTTGGGAGTTTGTGAAATCATATCCCACGATAATGCTGGAAGACCTTTATAAATAATGCTTGCAATGATCAGCAATAAAACCAGGATGATTGTAAGGGTTGCAAATACCATCATGGTTCGAAATATTATTTCTTCTATTTTTTTTCGCATCTAACGATATTTTTCAAGACGGTAAATATACATTCTGGATGCTGTATTAAACAATATGACAATTACGAGCAGGATTAGTGCAGCCATCATTAACGCCGAATCATACATAGGAATTGAAAGCATCTCGCCGTAATTATTTGCGATCAATGCCGGTAACGGATACCCGGCATCAAATACCCCCTGCGGAATTTTCACCACATTTCCCACTACCATAAGCACCGCTATAGTCTCGCCAAATGCACGTGATAATCCCAAACCAAAAGCTGAAATAATTCCCGTGAAAGCCTTTTTAATAATTACATATTTTATGGTTTCCCATTTTGTAGCGCCTAAGGATAGCGAAGCCTCACTGAGTTCTTCTGGAATGGTTCTTAAAATTTCGATCAGTACATTTAATATAAAAGGTATAATCATTACGGATAAAACCAAAGCGCCTGATAGAATGGTATAGCCCGTTGTATGAATGCCAAAAAAGTTGCCTAATTTTGCAACAAACGGAACTATAACCAAAATTCCCCATACGCCGTAAATTACAGATGGAATCCCTGCAAGGATATCAATTACCGGTTGCATAATTTTCAACACGCGGCTTTTGGCATAGTGCGTTAAATAAATTGCTGTAAGCAGGCAGACAGGAGCCGATAAAAGTAATGCAAGAATGCTCACCCATAATGAACATATGATAAAAGGAGCGAAACCAAATTTATTTTCCCATGGCTTCCATTCTTTTGAAAAAATAAGATCAATAAAAGAACATTTTTCAAATAACAGCGCTGATTTCAGGTACAAGCCGATTATTAAAACAAAAGGTAATACAATGATAATACCCGTACATACCAGCATCCATGTACTGTTTGCTTTATCTTTCCAATGCCTGTTAATGTATTTCAATTTTTTATTTTTTTATTTTCCTCTTCAATTTTTTCTTTAGAAAGTTCAACATACCCGCCTTGTGAAACGAATTTCTGTCCGTCGGTGAGTATCCATTTTAAAAAATCAGTAACAGCCATTTTTGTTGGTTTTCCCTTTGAAACAAGATAAAGATCGCGGCACGGGGGAGAAGGATATTTCCCTTCTTTAATCGCTGCGGAAATCTCAGGAAGCGTACCATAAAAATTTTCTTCCGCATCAATCTTTCCGTTTTCATTTAAATCTATGGGTAAAACTTCCATCCCGCTATTTTTTTTCAGGGTGTTAATATCATAAACATAGATGACATTATTATAACCAATACCATTGACATCATTCTTTATGGCATCAGCCATTCCCGGATCACCGTAAACGCCGATACCCCTGATATCCTCTTGTTTCTTTCCAAGATATTTTGCCCATATTTCTCCTGCTCCGCAGGCATCAGAACGTGTGTACACATTTATTTTTTCTTTAGTGTTGCCATTGGTAATTCTGCTCCAGTCTGTAATATCTGACCGGATAAAAATTTTTGTAAAATCCTCTTTTGTCAAACCTTTTACTAAAATATTTTTCAGAACTGGATTTTCACTGTTGATGGTCGGCAAAACGGCATCTTTGGTTACTGCAATAAACCAGGCTCCCTTATCGGTTTCTTCTTTAGTAACTGCTCTTGAAACCATACCCAGGTCTACCATTCCTGTTAATGCATCGGTCATTCCTTTTCCGGCGCCGCCTGCCGAAATATCAATCCGTATATCCGGATGCAACTTTTGATATTCCTCCGCCCATTTAACAACCATCGGGTAAAGCGCAAACGCTCCTGAAATACTGATTGTTTTTTCATTTTTTGCGTTATCAGAACAATTTGTAAATAGAATCAGGAGCGCTATAAACAGAGTTAAGTTTTTCATGAATAAGTCATTTTAAAAATTATTTCCTTTAAGTCTATATACTATATAGACATTCAGCAAATATAATCAATTATCTGAAAAAGGAAGCTATTTGATTATTTTTTTAAAGAAAGTTTCTTTTCTCTTTTAATAACGTCTGCCAGCGTATTGGTCTTAAGGATTTTTACTGTGGCATCGCGGATGTCCTTCACAATGCTTCTGAGGCCGCAGGTATTCTCATCCTTGCAGTGTTCGCACTTTTCGTAGTAATTAAAGGTAGCACATGGAAACAAAGCGATGGCTCCGTCAAAATTCCGTATGATTTCAGCAAAAGTAATATTATCAGGGTTTTTAATAAGATAATATCCGCCGCCTTTACCTTTTTTACTGCACACAATTCCCATCCTTTTCAGATCAAGTAAAGCGCTTTCAAGAAATTTTTGAGGCAGGCCTTCACTCTCTGCTATTTCGCTTATTAAGAGAGGGCTTCTTTTGTGGTTTTTTGCTAAATAAACAAGAGCCTTGATGGAATATTGTGCCTTTTTTGATAACACGTTTTTGATTTATTCGACAGTAATTTTCTTCGTGATCAGTTGATTCCCGAGCATGACTTTTACAAAATACACGCCGGAACTGTAAAAGGTTTCCCGGGAAAGGTTATAGGTGTAATTCCCGGCATTGAGCCTGTCGTTCACAACCGTTGAAATTTTCTTTCCAAGGACATCATAGATTTCAACCGAAACCCTGTCTTGTTTTAATACATTAAAAGAAAGCACGGAATTATCGGTCAACGGATTCGGATAAAAAGTGAAATCCAAATTGTCTGCAATATCCTGATCAGTTAATCCTGTAGTAGCATCCCCAACCATAACATTATCTATATAGAGATTGTTTGCCGCATAACTTCTACAGGTAAATTTTAATCTCACATTATGGCTTGTTAATGCAGTCCCCAGGATAATAACCTGCTCGTCTCTCCACTGAGAAACGGAGGTTGGCATAAAACCGGTAGAATCCAACCCTGCCGTTACCAAAGCATATCCTCCTTTATTGTATCTTTGAACCCAAGTAGCTCCGCAATCTACAGAATAATGTACCAGCAATCTGTCGTAAAGCGTATCTGCCGTGTTAGTGCCATATAAAGCCTGGGCCAATGCATTGGTAGGAACTTTTTGCGCGGCATATGATAATTTGAATTTAACTTTAATGGGATAATTCGGAGTAACTGTGGTAAAATCGAAAGCGGGTGTGATCAACTCATCAATGCTTCCTGCCGTATTGTTACTGAAATTTTTTATGCGTAAACACTTTGACCCTGCATACGAAGCAGAATCTGTGATTTCCCATGTATTCAGGCCATCCTGGTTAAATATCTGCCAACCATTATTAAAGTTCAGTGTCACATTTTCGAAAGGTTGCAGGGTATTTCCCGTGATAGATATTGCGGGATCGCTAACATAAATATAATTTGATTTTGTTAAAGAATTGCTGCCGGATGAATTGCTTACATTGAGTGTAACAGCATAAATACCGGGTGTGCTATAAGTAATAACCGGGTTTATATCGCCGGACATATTGGGTGTGCCTCCCGGAAATGACCAATCCCAGGTTGTGGGTGTTCCATTGTATGAATAATCCAGAAAATTAATGGATGATCCTGCACAAATCATGATCTTCTCAGTATTTGAATTGGTTAAATCCGTCATATTCGGACTGAAATCAGCTTTGGGAATTGACATCGGATGGAAAGATGTGTCTAAAACTCCGGTAGCAGTAAGGTTTTCAGTTGACCATAGATTGCGGCGGTCGTTCTGCATCGTGGCATCTATCCTCTGTTTCTGTCCTGTAGTAAATATATTGGTGCAATAGCCAAACTCATAATCCATATAATTTTCCGGCATATCCACTTCATTCCCATATCCGGTTACGTTATTGGTGCAGGTATTTCTGCTTCCGGGAACAAAACACAAGAGGCTTGTATTTTGTGAAGCTGCCGCTATAGGCGGAGTATCATCAACTTCGTCGTTATTTAAGGCTACCGGGATAAATCCGAGAGCCAGTCCGCTGGTAGAACATCCGTCGGTACCCATCACAGGCAGAATCCCTCCCCACAACACTAAATTCTGGAAAGGGTGATACAAATTAAAATAATGGCCTAATTCATGAGTGAACGTACGATTCAGGGCATTGATACCCTGGCCCATTAAATTGGTAGCCGTACCGATACTTCCGATCCCGTCATGACGGATTAAAACACCGTCGGAACGCGGATCAGTTGAAAACATTGTTGTCAGGGGATTTGATTGCGGAAACAGCGACATCCCCCCGATTGCTGCGCCATCCGGTAAATTTATACCTGCAGGATAAATAAAACCCACAGAATATATATTCAAATAATTTAAGTAGTTCCATGAATAATCACTGTTCAGGTCATAATACGCAAAATTGGCTCTTTGGTCGAAATGTCTCTGGATGCCGTCTGTATAATTCCCGTTCGTATCAATTTTTGCCAGCCTGAATTCAATATGCAGGTTGGCTCGCCGTGAAGCAAATGCCGGCCATGAGTAAGTTGCAGTAGTATCTGAATTTAATTTGTTGAAATCAATATTCAACAGTTCCACTGCGTCACGCACCTGTGCATCGCTGATATTTTCTTGCCCGTAATTATGAACTATATGGAAGACAACAGGAATGATCATCCGTCCGTTTATCAGGGTATCTGTCGCAACTCCTTTTGATTTATCCGAATTGCTCATATTATTGATCAATTCCTTCATGTTACTCTCATAGATCAGATATTTTTTCAGGACATCCGGATTTTCAGCCACTTTTTTTCTTAACATGTAATCATCCACGATAGAAAAGTTAAACGATCTATCAGGGTTTATCTGGGCAAATACTTTTCCCGTTGAAGTCGAAAGAATTGCCAGAGAAATAATAAGGTATGTAATTCTTTTCATAATTTGAATATTTTAATGATTTATTAAATAAATTCCCATACTACAATTATAAAAAAAAATAATAATATGTAAAAAAAATCGATGGAATATATTAATATTGTCTGTATAACTTTTAAAGATTGATTTTTTTTTACAGATTTTACATTTTTCAGAAGGGTAATATTACAACAAAAGTAAATTTTGAAAATCCCGAAAAAAAAAATTGTGTATTTAAATAATTGGCATAAATATTGCATATTTTCTGACCGATAACCGACTTTATACGAAAATTATTGTAAACGATTAATTGATGTTAACTTATAAAGAAGTCCCTGAAAACCAGGGACTTTTTTATTTTCCGGTTTCAAATGAATAGTGATACGAGATTAACAGATTGGTTGCCAACTACCTTAAAAGAAGTAAAATTGCGAGGGTGGAAGGAGTTGGATGTAATTATTTTTATCGGCGATGCGTATGTTGATCATCCTTCATTTGGGGCTGCTGTTATAGGCCGGATTATCGAAGCCGAGGGGTTCAGGGTTGCCATTGTACCTCAACCTAACTGGAGGGACGACCTCAGAGACTTTAAAAAGCTGGGAAAACCGCGTTTGTTTTTTGGCGTTACTTCCGGCGCTATGGATTCAATGATCAATCATTATACTGCAAACCTGCGTTTACGTTCGGATGATGCTTACACTCCGGGCGGACTTGCAGGCAACAGGCCTGATAGCGCTACTGTTGTTTATTCAAAAATCCTTAAGAATCTTTACCCGGATACTCCTGTAATCATTGGGGGTATTGAGGCTTCGCTCAGGCGGCTTAGCCATTATGATTACTGGTTTGATGAGATAAAACCGAGCATACTTATTGAAAGCAACGCAGACTTACTGGTTTATGGCATGGGGGAGCAGGCTATCCGTGAAATTATCAGACTGCTTGATAAAAATGTGCCTTTTAATTCCTTAAAAAATATTCCGCAAACTGCATTTATCACAAAGGAGAGACCGGTTTTATTGAAATCATCTGATGATATGGTTGAACTTTTTTCTTTCGGGGAATGCAAAAATGATAAAAAAAAATTCACAAAAAATTTTACTGTAATAGAGGAGGAATCGAACAAACAAAAGGCCAGAAGGATTTTTGAAAAAACCGGGAATCAGTATGTGGTTGTAAATCCGCCTTACCCGACCATGAACGAAAGCAGTCTTGATCAAATATATGAATTGCCCTTTACCCGGCTGCCACATCCCAAATATCAAAAAACAATCCCTGCCTTTGAGATGATAAAATTCTCTGTTATTAGTCACAGAGGGTGTTTCGGAGGATGCAGTTTTTGCACCCTTGCTGCACACCAGGGAAAATTCATATCGAGCCGCTCTGAAAAATCTGTATTAAAAGAGATTGAAACTATTACACGAATGCCCGGATTCAGGGGCTATATCTCGGATATCGGCGGCCCCACAGCCAATATGTATAGGTTGAAAGGAATTAACAGTAAACCCTGTGAAAAATGTAATAAAACATCATGTATTTATCCTGTTGTTTGCAAAAACTTGGATACAAACCATCAACCCCTGTTGCAACTTTATAAAAATGCCGGTAAAATTAAAGGTATAAAAAAAATTACGATTGGAAGCGGATTGCGCTATGATCTTATTTTTGACGGCAAGAATGAAAATGTTAACAACGAATATCTGAAAGAATTGGTCTTGCATCATGTTTCCGGCAGGCTAAAAGTTGCCCCGGAGCATATATCTGATGCAGTTTTGAAGCTTATGAGGAAACCGTCTTTTGAACTTTTCAAAAGACTCTTAAAAGTTTTTAACACATTTAATATAAAGTATAGACTGAACCAGCAACTAATACCCTACTTTATTTCAAGCCATCCGGGCTGCAGCAATACCGATATGGCCGAACTTGCCATTGAGACTAAAAAACTGCATTTTAAACTTGAACAGGTTCAGGATTTCACTCCAACACCCATGACACTTGCGTCTGTGATGTATTATACCGGATTTGATCCGAATACCTTGCAGAAGATCCATATTCCGCGTACACAGGAAGAAAAATTAGGCCAGCGAAAATTCTTTTTCTGGTATAAAAAAGAATACAGGGGAAAAATCATTAATGATCTTAAACGAACGGGGAGGACGGATTTATTAAAGAGGTTGTTCGAATAAATTATTTTTTGTTTTGTTCTTTTGTACTCGCTTTTTTTGGTTCTTTTCTTTGTTCTTCCGGGAGTTCATTAACAATATATTCGTTGGTTTCTTTTTCTTCAGGTGTAATATCTAAAGGTTTTTTACTTTTTTGAATGGCAACCTGTTCTTTTCTCCATTTTTTCAAAGCATCAAACTGATCGGCAGAAAGAATATTTTTCAATTCATTATGGGCAATTTTATTCCTTTCTTTTTTAGCTGCTTTGGAAGCGTCACTGTCTTTAGTATATTTTTTATGATCAGCATCATGCTGCTTTTCACGTTTTAAAATCACTTCTTTTACTTTAGGCGCCTGTTCGTCTGTTAACGTTAAAATTTCCTTGAATTTTTTAACAATTTTCTCAGTACGTTGATCCGGAGTTTTTTTTGCCATTGCATTATCTTGCGCTGATGCACTTTGAATGAAAAAAGAAAAAATCAGAACCGTCGAAATAAAATATATTGATCTCATAGTTGTATTTTTTAAATTAATTATTTACAAATATAATAAAAAAAATAAAGCAGCGAGAAATATGTTAAAAATTTTTATAAAATATCAGCGCACTTATAGGATTTCCTGAAAATTACTGTCATCAAAATAACAAAGGTGATGAACAAAATACACCAGATTAGAAAAGAAAATAAAGTGTGAGTACCAAAAAATAATGAAAACAGGTTATTGGAATTTAACTGCCACGAAAAAAATTGCGGAATAATCATATCGCTGAATGGAAATTTCACCTCAGAGGGTATTGAGTAGAGCAATGTAGCTTTATCGAGGAATGTACATAGTATGCCAAAAATAACCGGTATCCAGAAGAAAATTTTTGAAAAATCCTGCTTAGATAAAAATAATATGCCTTCATACAACAGAAGTACGGCAATAAATAAAATCAAGCGGGGCCCATAGGTCCATCCGCCCCACCAGCCAAAATAAGATGAAACCAGCACAATTACAGCTATGGATGCAATAATTAAGTAATTTGAAAGGACGCTCCCTAATATTTCCCTTACAGGTGTTTTTCGGAATTTTAATACTACATATATTATAATGCAAATAAGGAACGGGGCATAAAACAAGAGCCCTTTGTACTGGCTAAAGACTAATCCCCATAAAGATTCCGGTGTGGGATGAGAAAATCCGTAATTCGAATGAAGCGCCTCATAGGTATGGAACTTATACAGCATAATAAAAGGCGAACCCGTGAAGCAATAGTTATAAATCATTATAAGAACCACCGAAGGCAAAACCCCGGCTGTAAATTTCATCGCTTGTTTAAAGCTCCGTTCATTGAGCAAAACCTGCAATGCCCAAATGGCAATAACCAATGCAACGATATATTCGCACAGGAAACTCAGCCCGGCAAAAATTCCAGCGACAAAGTATTTTTTTTCTTTGAGATAACAATAGGATAATAGTGAAAACAGTGCAGAAATAATATGATTAAAATACGTTCCGGCAAAGATGAAAATAAAAGAGCCGTAAAATGGAAGGATGCTTAATAATACCGGTGAGAATTTACTTGTTTTATAAATCTTCCGAAAGGTAAGGAACAGAATTAAAACGAACGGGATTACGCTGCACAATATGGTACCGAGCGCATACACACGGGTTCCATAAAGGCTTCCGTTATGCTCTTGAATCAAACCCGTCCATTTGAGAAACCCAAAAAACGGCAACACAAAATAGGTTGGGAGCGGGGCTTTATCCGTATAATAATGATTGCCGATAAAACTTTTATCTTCTGTAAATTTCTCATATTTATCAATCTGAAAGGTGCCGTTTTCAAAAAAAGATATTATGGGCAATGCGCGCGAAGTTGTGTTTGAATTTGACCAGAGATCAATATAAAAAACAGATAAAAAAAAATTTAAGGTTAGAAACAGAATAAAAAATTTCTTCATAATCCGGGTGGAATAAGCATTATCTTATTATTTGACTATACAAACTCCACTTCTTTAAAGCCAAAGTTTATCATATTCCCTTTTGCCGTTTCCAACATAAGCAAACCCCGGTTGTTTACTCCGGTTATCCTTGCTTTAATAGTTTTTTTGCCGGTTTTATAGGAAGCGCTTATTTTATAACGATAAAGGGATTGATCGTACTCTTTGTCTATCTTGGAAAATTTTTTGCTTTGAAGTTCTTCATATCGGTTTTCTATTGTGAAAAGAAGCAAACCCAAACATTCATCTATGTTGAAATTAATCCCGGTTACCTGTTTTAAAGAAACCGGGTTTGGAGCATCACCCTTAAATTTTGTTTGATTAATGTTGAGACCTATACCAATAATAGCTGATGAAAATTGATTTTCAGAAATAAAATTTTCGATAAGGATGCCGCAAACCTTTCGATTTTCTATATAAATATCGTTGGGCCATTTGATCGATACATTATTCGTAAACTGGTTTAAAAAATCGGCAATACCGAGAGATATGGCTTTCGACAGGTAGAATTGCTCACCGGATTTTAAAAAAACAGGATAAAGGACAATTGAAAAAGTGAGGTTTTTATTTTTTTCACTTTCCCAGGAACTGTTTCCCTGACCTCGTCCCTGTTTCTGCTCTTGTGCAATGATAACGGTTCCGTCCGGCACATCGGATTGCTTAGCAAGTTCGGCTGCATATTTATTGGTTGAATCAACAGATTTCAGCTTAATGCTGTTGGTTCCGATCCATTTAGAATACATTATATTTTTATAATTTAAAATTATACTAAAAACGGTGTAAATTTATACATTTCTATTACAAGTCCCAAATTTCAAGTCCCAAGCCCCAAGAGACTTGTACTTTCCTTCTTGGAATTTGGAATTTGAGGCTTGGAATTTGGGACTTAAAAAATGTACTGTTTCCTGCCTACCGCAGGCAAGGTCTGCCTGTCCGGTAGGCAGGTATCCCGTTTCAAGTATAGAAAAGTTTTACTTTACAGTCCACTGAAAAGTTTTTAGAAAATCCTCGTATTTTGTGGTTTTGTATTTATCTTCTGAAAGAAAAGAAAGTACAGGCTCCAGTGATTTTGGCGTAAGATAACCCTGTATCTTATCAATCATCTGAAACTGCTCGCTCATGATCATCAAGGTAGGATAAAAAAGCTGCTTGTTCAATAATGTGATAATGATCTGGTGAGGATAGTTGGGCGCCAGTTTTTCGTTGATAAACACCTGGTCAAAAACCCTGATGGTATCTGTTGATTCCGCAACTAAGTTTACGGGATAATAATGTTCATTTAAAAAATTTGCGATTTCAGTTTTATTAAATGTGGTTTTCATCATTACCTTGGATGAATTGTTCCATTTAGAATTTAGAAAAAGCAAAATTTTCTTAGGTGTTTTTTTTGAAAGTTCCACTGCTTCGGGAAAAGAATACCATTTCACTAATTCATCTTTCGCTATGGAGTCTTTGGCAAATGTAAGTTTAAAATTATTCTTGAAATCTTCAAAAGGCGCGTATTTATTTATTTTCTCGCCGAAAAAAACAAGAACAGGTTCGATATCATTGGGCGCCATGTATCCGGGAACCGGAGAAATATTTCCTGCTTCATCTATATATCCTATGGTAGGATAAGAAAGCTGACCTTTTAAAAGTTCAATGGCAAAACTGTGAGCTGCCCTGACGCCTGTTCCTTTGTTGGTATAAGTTTTTCCACGGTAAATAACGGTATCTTTTGTCTCGGCATTAAACCTCACCGGATAAAAATACGTATTGATGTAATCAGCAATTACAGGATGCGAAAAAGTGTTTTTCATCATCACCTTGCACCATCCGCACCAGTCTGTATAAAAATCAATCATGATCGGGCGGGGCTTATCAACACACAGCTTTTCTGCTTCCTGAATCGTCATCCATTTGACTAATCCCAGGTTTTCAGTTTCTTTATTTTCAGTCTTATTCTGTGCCATAGAAAAGGTAGAAAACAATACCATCCCAATCAGCACAGAGAATTTTCTCATCATAAAAACAAATTAATTATACAAAAAACGGTGTAAATTAATACATTCTTTAAAAAACCCAAGAACCAAGCCCCAAGAACCAAGAACCAAAGACAACCTTGGAATTTTGGACTTGAGATTTGGAATTTTGGACTTATGAATAAAATGTACTGTACTTCGGCAAACTCAGCATAAATTTTATTCCGTTTCAAATATAGTACAAACCTATATTTTCTATACAAATGAACGATAAAAATAGCAAATTTAAAATTTTATTTGAACCACATTCTATAACATTTGCAATGAGGGGTTTATTATATTTTGATTATCTTTTTTAAAATATACTTTGAATATTTGGAAAAATTGCTCAATTTCGTTCCCTCAAATTTTGAGGGTTTTTAAATAGACATCTTTCCCAAATAAATAGTAATGAATAAAAACGATAATGAATTACCCTGTGCTTTAGCGCATGGTTAACAAAACAAAAATATATATCGGGCTTTAGCCCTAAATAATAGTAAGCATGGGGTATATTAAAATATGGATACATCTTGTCTGGACAACAAAAAACAGAGAACCGTTACTGTCAAAAGAAATTCGGTATCTTCTCTTTGAGCATATACGTGAAAATGCCAATAACAAAGATATATTTATTGATTTTATTAATGGACATTTAGAACATATTCATTGTCTTATTTCTTTAAAACCAGGACAATCAATTGACAACATATTGATGTTATTGAAAGGTGAATCCTCTTATTGGATAAATAAAAACAAACTAACAAAAACAAAATTTGCCTGGCAGGATGAATATTTTGCAGTTTCAGTCAGTGAATCCGTTGTTGATAGAGTTAGAGATTATATAAAAAATCAGGAAGAACATCACAGAAAGGTAAGTTTTCAGGAAGAGTACGACGAATTTATTAAGATGTATGGTTTTGATAAGTTTGTTTAGGGCTAAAGCCCGTTTTAATGTCAACTAGTTTTATTACCCCGCCCTGAAGGGCAGGGTAATTCATAAAAAATAATTTGGAAAGATGTCTAATAATTAAAATATAATTCTATGGCAGAAGAAAAGAAGTTTTTACCCTTTGTTTCAGCAGAGACAAACATGGCGGAGTTTACCCTAAGAGGTCTTGTGATCGGGCTTGTGATGTCGGTTATTCTTGGCGCGGCCAATGCGTATCTCGGGCTAAGGGCAGGTATGACAATTGCCGCTACATATCCCGCAGCAGTGATTGGTATGGCTATTTTAAAATCATTAAAAGGCACTATTCTCGAAGAGAATTTCGCCCGTACTGTCGGGTCAATCGGCGAGTCGGTTGCTGCCGGGGCTATATTTACATTGCCTTCGTTTTTTATAGCCGGAATATGGGATCCGTTCTTCACACCCGGACACTATATAACATCAACGATCATACTGATAAGCGGCGGTATCCTCGGTATCATGTTCGTGGCGTTGCTTCGCAGGGTAATGGTAGAAGACAAGGAACTTCCTTTCCCTGAATCATTGGCTGCCGCCGAAATTCACAAATCGGGACGTAAAAGCGGAGGCGGCTCAAAGTTTTTGTTTGGCGCAATGGGCGTAGGCGCATTGGTTCAGGCATTGGGGCAGACTAATTTTTTTAAGATAAGCTATGATTATTTTATTAAATTAAAAGCCCAGGTAATTCCAAGTACATCTATCAAAGTGCAGGGCGGCGCTTTGCTGAGCGCTCCGGCTATCAGCCCGGCATACATGGGCGTCGGTTATATTATCGGTCCGAAGTTGGGCGCTCTTAATTTCAGCGGCGGATTAATTGCATGGGGGCTTTTAACGCCTCTCATCTATTATTTTATTACTCCATTCATTGATGCCGCTTTTCTTACCGATTGGGCAAATAATTTTAATCTTGTTTATACCAAGTTTACTCACGAACAGGCATTGGCAAAGGTAAGCGATCCTGAATTTCAGATATCACAAATATGGCGCCTTGTTGTCAGACCTATTGCCATTGGAGGTATGTTAATGGGCGCCTGCTTTACATTATTTAAAATGCGAAACAGTTTATTCACGGGTATTAAACGTTCCATTGGCGATGTAAAAAAAGCAGCTCAGGGCGGCGCAGTTGCCGACAGGACAGAAAAAGATATTAGTTTTCCATGGGTTATTGTTGGAATAATAGGTGTAGCGATTTCTACTTTCTGCGTTACATTTTTTGTTTTTAATACGGATTTATTACCTGCAATTATTGCAGCTACGGTGCTTATCATTCTTGCATTTTTCTTTGCCGCCATTTCCGGTTACCTTGTCGGTATCATGGGTTCCAGCAACAACCCGATAAGCGGACTGACGCTTACGGCGCTTGTAATAACAGCGCTAATCCTTGTATTGATGGGCGTAAATGCCAGTACGGGAGGCGTTGCCGCAGTTCTTGGCGTAGCGGCTGTTGTTTGTGTTTCTGCTGCTGTAGCAGGCGAAATGCTCCAGGATCTTAAAGCCGGGCATATACTCGGCGGTACTCCATGGAGAATGCAGATAGGAAATATTATCGGTGTTGTGCTTGCCGGCGCGGTGATGTTCCTTGTCCTGAACTGGCTCAACCAGGCGGATATTGCACAGGGTAATATGCCGACGAATCAGGGCGGCGGATATATCGGCGGTTTCGGAAGTAAGAATCTTGCAGCGCCCCAGGCCGGTTTGATGGCAATGCTTTCAAAAGGTATTGTAGGCGGGCAAATGACCTGGCCTCTCATTATATTCGGTATGCTTATGGGAATGGGTCTTATCCTAATGCAGGTGAAAAGCCCGATGCTGATCAGCGTTGGTATGTACCTGCCTCTTGAAACAACATTTGCAATCTTTTTAGGAGGTCTTGTTAAAGGCATTGTTGATATTTACTGTGACAGAAGAAAATATAATGCCGCACAAAAAGCGCGCGTTGAAAATGTCGGCGTATTGATAGCGGCAGGTTTGATTGCCGGGGAAGCCTTGACCGGGTTGGCGTTTGCGCCTTTCAAAATCGCAAATATCAATCTTGCCCAGCAATTTTATGAACCGCATGTTGTAATAGGCTTAACGATAATCGTACTTATTTCTATCGGGCTTGTCAGGATACCCCTGAAAAATGCCGGCAGTCCTGATGAACCGGCTCCTCCGAGTGTTTCTATGTAGTTTATATAGTTTGAAGTTTGACCCTTCGACTGTGCTCAGGGCAGGTGTTTGAAAGTTTATATAGTTTATAAAGTTGGAAAGAAGGGAAGTTTATAAAAAATAATACATAAAGAATAATGGCATCTGGGAAACGGGTGCCTTTATTATAAAATAAAAGCATGAGCCTGAAGAAAAAACTGAAAAACCTGAATTATCTTGAACTGACGCCGTTGAAAAAATTCGGTGAAGAATCGGACGAGAAGGGTTTGGCTTCCATATTGATCCCAAGGTTTAAGATAGAAGCGCTGAATAACCTTATACCCAAAAGCAGATCGAAATACATCAAAGTAAAACTTGATGAATTCGGATCAGCTACCTGGTTTGCCATTAACGGTGAGAATAATGTAAAAAAAATCTGCACTATCCTGACAGAAAAATTCGGTGAAAAGATTCAGCCGGCAGAAGAAAGGATCACTAAATTTCTCTCAACCTTGTATCACCAGCGTTGTATATATTTCAAAGAATTAGGATCGAAATAGTGTTTTTAATTTTGACATTAGTTTTATTTTATAGTTCCTGTTCGTACCCGCTTTTAATAATAGTTACCAGCATTTTACACCGTTCACCTGCAGTAATATTATTCGGCGCATGCGCTGGTATTATTATAGCCTGACCCGTTTCGAGGTGTATTGATTTATCTTCAATAACAATTTCTGCCGCACCCTCAATTATCTCAATAAAAATATCAAAGGGAGAAGTTTTCCTGGCAAATTCTTCGCCGGTGTCAATGGCAATAACACTGATACTCCCTGTCGTTTTCTTGATTATGTCCCTATTCACTACCGAATGAGGAACATACTCGATTATATCTCCAAGGTTGCTTGCTTGTCCCTTTTTTATTTCCGGAATTTTCATTTATTGGGTACTCATACATGATAAATGTTACCTAAACCAGTTTTACATTCACTGCATTTAATCCCTTTTTCCCTTCCTCAAGTTCAAAAGTTACCTGGTCATTCTCCTTAATACTATCTTTTAATCCGCTTGCATTTACATAGTATTCTTTCCCTGAATTTGCGTCTTTAATGAATCCAAAACCTTTAAATTCATTATAAAATTTTACTGTTCCTTTGTTCATAATTTATTTATTTAATTGATTATTTACTTATTGATTTAACACCATTCACACATTCTAAAGGTTTGGTCTGTATTTATTACTTTTCAACCCGTAAACGGTTCGGAAATGATAACCATAGATCGAAAATGTGATCGCATCAGCGAAAAGAGACGGTCGTCTGAAAAATGTCCAGATCATGAACTTCCAATAGTCTCTCCTGCCCCTGTTGATGATCCCGATAATAAGAATGGTTTTTAGGAAAGCTATCAGGGCAAAAAAATCAATTTTCACCGGGTTCGAACCACGGGGTTTATAATTAAGCAGCAATCTCCTTATCCTTTTATAATAGGGTTTGGTGGTATATATATCGCGGATAATTTTTTTGTACCCGTCAATGAGTTCCTGATAATTCATACGAGGAATAAAGTTCATTGATAGATCGGTATTGTTACCGGAGGCATCAATGGTTAAACGGTTTTCTGCTTCCAGCCTGTCATAAAGCCTTGTGTTTTTCGGGGCATTTAAAAGTCCTACCATTGCCGATACAATTCCGCTTTGCTGTATAAAATCAATCTGCCGCTGAAAAACAGATGACGAGTCGCTGTCGAATCCCACAATAAAACCGCCGGAAACCTGCACCCCGGCATTTTGAATCTTCTTAATACTTTCCAATAGGTTGCGGTTCTTGTTCTGTACTTTGTTGCACTCGTGAAGCGAATTTTCCTCCGGGGTTTCGATCCCTATAAATACGGAATTAAATCCTGTTTCGGCCATCAGTTTCAGAAGTTCGTCGTCGTCGGCCAGGTTAATTGAAGCCTGCGTATTGAATACAAACGGATAGTTGTGTTCCTGCATCCATGCTTTCATGGCAGGAAGTAATTCGTATTTTATCACCTTCTTGTTCCCGGTAAAATTGTCGTCAACAATAAATATATTTCCACGCCATTGCAGTTCATATAATTTTTGAAGTTCATTCAGGATTTGCTCTGTCGTTTTTATTCTGACCTTATGACCGAGCAGAGAAGTTATTTCACAGAATTCACAGGCAAACGGGCATCCCCGCGAAACCTGTATGTTCATAAAAGCATAGTTCTTCTGCGATAACAATTGGAAATCAGGTACAGGAGTTGTGGTAATATCAGGAAATTCTGTGGTTTTGTATATTTTTTTCGGATGACCTTCATCTAAATCTTTTAAAAACAGTGGTAATGTAATCTCAGCTTCATTCAAAACCAAGTGATCTATCTGTGGATAGTTTTCATAATCCTGTGTAAACAGGGGACCTCCGGCAACAATTTTCACGCCTTGTTTTATACATTCGTCAATAATTTTATTTACCGATTCTTTCTGGATATACATGGCGCTGATAAAAACATAATCGGCCCATTGAATATCTTTTGTTTTTAGCGGGGAAACATTTAAATCTATTAATTTTTTCTGCCACTCAGAAGGCAGCATTGCCGATACGGTTATTAATCCAAGGGGCGGCACAGCCGCTTTTTTTGATATAAATCGCAAGGCATGCCTGAAACTCCAGAACGAATCGGGGTAATCAGGATGTACTAAAAGTATTTTCATAGTCTTTAACAAAGTTTATGTATCAAAATGTATTTTCACTGTGATCACAATTAATGTGAGATCATCAGTATAGTTAAGTATGTGTTGAAATGGAAAATGAAAGTGAAAGTGAAATTGAATTTCTTGTTTTTATTACAGGAAATAAATGAAAGTTATCTTTCGCATTACAAAACATTATGAGGCAAATATCTGCAAAAATTATCGTTCAGCCATTATATTATTCCGGGAAAGATTTGTATAATTCACACATTTTCGAGTGTGCCGCGCCGCTTATGTTTGAGTTGCTTGAAGTGAGAAGGGGTTAATCCTGTAACTTTTTTAAATTGTTTGGATAAGTGCGCCACGCTGCTGTAATTTAATTTATCGGCAATTTCGGTAAGGTTGAGTTCATCATATACAAGTAATTCTTTTACGCGTTCAATTCTATGTGCTATAAAGAATTGTTCAATGGTCGTTCCTTTCACTTCAGAGAACAGGTTGGCAAGATAGGTATAATCGTAACTAAGTTTTTCGCTGATATAATCAGACAGATTTACCCTGATCTGATCTTCGGTATAATGCACCAGTTCAATAATAACATTTTTGATTTTCTCTACCAATATACTTTTACTATCATCCAGCAGTTCAAGTCCTGATTTTTTTAATGCAATATTAAACTGGTCTCTTTGCTCCGGTGTTAAATCTTTTTTAATTTCCGCTTCACCGATTTTTACAGATAAAAATGGCATCCCCATTTTCTCAAGTTCCGATTTCACTACCATTTCGCAGCGAATACAAACCATATTTTTGATGTAGAGTTTCAATCTAACAACCCAAATACCGTGCAATAACTAATCTCTGAATTTCTGAAGTTCCTTCACCTATCTGCAAAAGTCTCTGGTCGCGGTAGAATCTTTCAATGTCATAATCTTTCATTAGTCCGTAACCGCCATGGATTTGTACAGCTTCATCGGCAACTTCCTTTGCCACTTCGGAGCAATACAGTTTCGACATGGCCGCTTCCATAGCAAAAGGTTTATTATTATCTCTTAACCAACAGGCTTTATAAAGAAGGTTTCTTGCCAGTTCCACTTTCAAGGCCATATCCGCCAGTTTGAAAGAAACTGCCTGTTGCTTGCATATAGGTTTTCCAAACTGAACTCTTTCCTTGGAATAATTCAGGGCCAGTTCAAATGCTCCCTGGGCGCAGCCAAGTCCCATGGCGCCAATGGCAAGCCGTCCGCAATCGAGCGTGCTCAGCATAATTTTTGAACCTTCTCCTCTTTTCCCCATCAGGTAATTTTCCGGCACTTTGCATTCGTCAAAATATAATTCGGCTGTATTCGATGCGCGCCACATCATTTTATCGTGCATGGTTTTAACTGTGAACCCGGGAGTGCCGTTTTCAACAATCAATACAGAGAATTCCTTATCCTGCCCTTTAACGCCGCTCACTACCTGAACGATCGAACCCAATGTAATTTCTGAGGATGCATTGGTAATAAATATTTTTGAACCATTGATAGTCCATTCCCCGTTTTCTAATTTTGCAGTGGTTTTGGTGCCTCTTGAATCGGAGCCGGCCTGCGGTTCGGTGAGACCGAATCCAAAAAGATACTGCCCGGAACAAAGGCGCGGCAAGTATTTTTTCTTATGCTCTTCGTTTCCGAAATAATAAATCGGATTCATTCCGAGAGAATTCCCGGCAGCCACTGTAGCCGCCTGCGAACCGTCTATCCTCGCCAGTTCTTCAACAGCAATGATGTATGAAAGGTAATCCAACCCCTGCCCGCCGTATTCCTGGGAAACAATCATACCGAATAAACCGATCTCACCCATTTTTTTAGTCAGTTCAACAGAAAATTCCTGCTTAGCATCTAACTCTTTTGCCAGGGGTTTGATTTCCCGTTCTGCGAAATCTCTTACGCTTTCTCTGATCAGATTATGCTCATTTGTTAAAATCATATTTTTTTAGTTTATGGGTTATATTATTTGTACGATTTTTTCCGATTGGGAGTAATTTGTCATTTAGCTTCGCTGTCATTTATTGTCATTTGATTATGTGATTTTTGTCCGATAGAGTTGATATTTCATCTTTTTCGAGGATCAGTTTTCAAATAACCACAAATGACAATTAATGACTATGAATGACAATGACAATGATAATTTACATAGTATATATTGTATCGGGAATGTAAAAATAAAAAAAAGAAAGCTTCAAAACAAGATTCATATTTCAAAGCATTCTTTAATATACATTAAAAAAGTAAAATTTATATTCCAACATCCGGAACGAATTTATAAGCATAATAAATCATTCCTGTTTTGCCATCTTCATTGATACGGCGGAATTTTGCAACTAATTTATCGCCTGTTTTAAGGGTTTCAGGATCACAATCCGTAATCTGTCCTAAAATTTTTATTCCGTCTTCCAGTTCAACAATTCCCACTGCATATGGAGCCAGATCTTCGAAACCTGACGGGGCTGTACGAATAATTGTAAAGGTATCTAATTTCCCTTTTCCGGAAAGCTTATGTATAACAAATTCTCTGTATCCGCATTCAGGGCAGATCAATCTTCCGGGGAAAGAAATTTTACCGCATTTTGAGCATTTGCCAGCTTCTAATCTGTAACGCTCGGGCGTTTCACGCCAATGTTTTGCTACTTCCATTATTTTGCCTCCAATATATGAATTACACAACTTCCGCCCGATCCGCCCATGTTTTGTGTTAAAGCGGTTTTGGCATTTTTTATCTGACGTTTTCCGGCTTGTCTGCGCAACTGGGTAACAGCTTCGCAAATCTGGGCCACTCCGGTAGCGCCCACAGGATGTCCTTTTGATTTCAATCCACCCGAAGGGTTGATGGGAAATTTACCATCCAGTGCCGTTAAACCGGCTGCTGTAGCAGGGCCTCCCTGTCCGGGTTCAACAATCCCGAGAGCTTCTATTACCATGATTTCAGCAATGGTAAAGCAATCATGAACTTCGGCAAACTGAATATCTTTTATTGTTTTACCGGCCATTTTCAGGGCGCGCTGCGCTGCCAGTTCAATGGCTTCAAGTTTCAGTATGTCCTTGCGTTGGCTCAACGCTATAGTATCAGTTGCCGCTCCGATTCCGGAAATAACCACCAAGGGTTGTTTGCCGAGTTTTTTTGCTTCGTCAACAGTGGTAAGAAGAACTGCTGCGGCACCGTCCGTAACAGGAGAACAATCGAATAAACAAAGCGGATCGGCAACACCTGCCGATTTCAAAACAGTATCCACGGTAATTTCCATCGGGAATTGGCTGTGGGGATTCAATGCGCCATTGCGATGATTTTTAACGGCAACAAGAGCAAGCTGTTCACGGGTGGTTCCGTATTTTTCCATATGCGCCCTGGCCATTAATGCATAAAGACCGGGAAAATTGATTCCGTGAAATGCTTCATAGTCGCCGTCGGCAGCGGTGGCTAAAGCAGCGGTGGCTAAATCGCCGCTTACATCATTCATTTTTTCAACACCCAGCGCCAGAACGTAATCAGACATTCCTGATGCAACTTCCATAAAAGCGGCGCGTACAGCCATACCTCCTGAAGCGCATGCAGATTCCACGCGTACAGCCGGAGTGTTCCTGCGACCGAGATAATCCGGGATAAGACTGGCTAAATGTTCCTGCCCGTTGAATAAACCGCCGGTCATACAACCGATAGTGATGGAATCAATCCTGTCAGTACCTGCATCAGCCAAACATTTTAAAGCGGCTTCAACAGCAAGGTCTCTCAGCGACTTTTCCCAGAGTTCGCCGAATTTGGTCATTCCAATACCAATAATTGCAACATCTCTCATATATTTTTCCTCCTATTCTGGTTTAAGAATTTTATGTCTGAATTTAGCATATTGCCCGTATTCAAGATATATTTTATGCTCATCTAACTGCTTTCTTACGAGCGGAACCAAATTACGCACTTCATCAAGTCGTTTAGTAGCTTTAAAAATAAAAGCATCGCTTCCTGCTCCTGAACCATAAGAAACCATAAGAATCTGTTCGCCCGGTTTTGCAACGTCGAGTGTAGCGGCTAATCCCAAAGGGGATGAACCGGAATAGGTATTCCCCAGGGTTGGCGTTAATAAACCATGACGGAACTGAGGTTCTTTAAATCCGAGTTTCAGCGCCATCTGCACCGGGAACTTTCCATTTGGCTGATGGAAAATCATGTAATTGAAATCTTCCGGTCTTATATTGGTTTTTTCAAGAATGGCCCGCACCGCGCCTGAAACATGTTTCATATAAGCGGGTTCGCCGGTGAACCTTCCTCCATGTTCCGGATAGTTGGCATGTTCGCGTCTCCAGAAATCGGGAGTGTCTGTCATGAAACAATGGGTGTCGATCAATTCGGCCACTAAGTTATCTGCGCCCATAACATATGCGGCAGCGCCTGCAGAGGCTGAATATTCAAGAGCATCGCCGGGCGCTCCCTGCGAGGTGTCGGCGCCAATGCCAAGAGCATATTTTACAATGCCGGACTTGACTAAATGAAGAGCAATAAACATACCCTCAGAGCCGGCTTTGCAAGCAAACTCAAGGTCTGCCGTGTGAACATACGGGCAAGCGCCCAGGGCTTCAGAAACAATTGTCCCTGTAGGTTTCACCGCATATGGATGAGATTCGCTTCCCACATAAACAGCGCCAATATCTTTAGGATTAATACCGGCCCTGATCATTGCATTCCTTGCAGCATTTACCGCAAGTGTTGCAGTGTCTTCATCAGGGCAGGGAACAGATTTTTCATTCAGATTCAAGCCCTTTTTATAGGAAGGCGCATCTGCGCCCCACACTTTGGCTATCTCTTCAACTTTAATCCTGTACCGTGGAATTTGAGTTCCATATCCCACTATTCCTACCATTTAATACCTCCTTTTTTAAATGATTAATATTAATTTTTCAAAAGTATGTAAAATTATAATTAAATATTTGTCCTGCAAAAAAAAATTACAGGTTTAGGATAGTTGTGATTATGCCTGTAAAACTAATATCGGATCGCTTTGTTATTTTAAAATCAGGGCGCTTTTCCTTTCCATCTGTATTTCAAAAATCCCTTCGGTTACATAGATTTCTGTTCCTGAAACCTGGCATTTCAAAATGCAATTTTCAAGCAGATTTTTTATCCTTGAGGGTATAAGCGGATTTTCTTCGATTGAAATTTTAACCGGGCAGGGCATGGGCAGCCATCCGTTATGAACAGCAGTGATAATCACATTATTTTCGTGATACCGTAAAAATACGAGAATGAAATTGTCCACATACAGGCAAACAAATTCACCGCATATTAACGCTTCATTTTCTTTCCTGATTTTTATCAGGCGTACCGTATGATCAAAAATATCCTTTTCAAATTTGAATTCTTCTCTTACATTATAATTTTCATCAAATACATTCCAGTTAAAATCCCTCCGGTTATCAGGATCAGACCATCCTTCCATACCATACTCGGTGCCGTAATATATCTGGGGAATACCCCGGATGGTGAACAGGAATGACAACGCGAGCTTTTGCACCCATACCGCATAGAGCCTCTTGGATTCTCCGCCTACATGATTCAGCGCCAGTGTCATGAATCTCGCTTCAAGGTCATGATTATCCAACAGGGTGACTAATTTGTTATGATTGGTATAGCGGTTGTCTTTTTCGAGGATACCTTCGCCGTAATTGAACGGAGAGACAAAAACAGACATGGGCTGGTCGTAAACAAACACATTCGTTATAGCGCGCTGAACCGGAAAATCAAAAAGGCTGTCGAATGCCCAGTTTCCCTGGTATTTTGAAATGCTGTCTATATCAAACTCCAGCACTTCGCCGATAAGGCTGGTATCAGGATGATCGCCTTTTACCTGGTTTTTAAAATGGTTCCAGAATTCTTTTTCGACATGTTTGGCCGTATCCATACGGATTGCGTCAATACCTGTTTTTTCGATCCACGAAAGAATAGCGGTTACATGATAATCGGAAACATCCACGAGGTCGAGATTAAAATCAGGCAAACCGGCAAGCTGCCCCTTTACAAGATCCATACTGCTGTCGAGTTGCCTGTTGAACCAGTGTTTTTGTATAGGCGTAGGGTTTTCATAATGATTTACGAGAGCCGGATGGTTATAGCCTGTATGGTTTACAACCATATCAAGAATCAGTTTAATGCCATGCCTGTGCAATTCATCCGTAAGGTCTTTCAGATATAATTTGCTGCCTGCGGGATATTTGCCATTATCAATATATAGATGCGGATCCACGGAATTAAAATCCAATGCCCAGTATCCATGGTAGCCGTCAACATCCATAGCAGGGCCGGGGGTTTGAAGATACACCGGCGTGATCCACAATGCTGTAATTCCGAGTTTTTTAAGGTAAGGAATTTTTTCAACGATCCCCTCAAAGTTTCCACCGTGAAAGCATCGCGGTTTTGATTTGTCCGTATTTTTTAATTCGGGATTTTCTTTACCGTAAAACCTGTCGGTAAGGATAAAATAAATAATATCGTTCTGATGAATCGCCATAATGTTAAAGTTTAATTAAGACATCCGAAATATATTCAAATCTACCGTATTTCCAAAATAAAAAAAGGCTGCACTTTGGATTATGCAGCCTTTTAAGGTACAGGGAACTAATCAAGGGGCATGGCTTAAATAGGTAAATATATTGTTCCTGAATTGGATCCTTTAACCCAGTCGAGTTTGAATTTTGTGGGGCAATTGGTTCCGGTTACAGGCTGATTGTTGCTATCGTACCCGAAAGTGGCAGTAACCGATTTGTCATACGACGGAATCGAGTGTTTTTTAATTCCGGTTACAGGATCCCATCCGCAAGTTTGTTTGTGTATTAATTCCTGGTTAATCTGGGTATAGAATACTTCGCCGTTTCTATTGGTTCCCCAGGTTACTAAGTTTGTATATGTACCTTCGCTGCCGTATCCTTCTACTGTTACTACATATTGCCCGAACGTTCCTGTCCATGTTCTCTGCCTGGCTACATTCCATGTCCTGGTCGAGTTATCGTCAAAAGTGGCCTGCATAGTACCGGATATTCTATGTATAACCGGGGTGAGAATACTAATACCGAGTTGTTTAATAAGACCGCCGCTGACATTGGTGAATGTGTGTGTTCCATTCAGGGTGAGCGATTTGTTTGTAGCAACTTTGGTTACCTTGAAATTGATAAAGGTCAGTTTTAAAAAGGCGCCTGCATCACGCCATGGCGTACTTACTTTTTTGGTAAATTTTATAGTACCTGTTCTGTTGAATTTACCCGTGCAATTTAAACCATTATACGTTATGGTATAAGTAATAGTATCGCCAGCGACTGCAGAGGAATCAAAGGTTGCGTTACAGGGCAGGCCTTCAATGGATTTACTTGTGCCCCGCGATAAAACATCATTGGCATCGTTGGCGGCATCGTCAGAAGCAGCCTGCATATCCGCTTCATCTTTCGAAAGTTGTTGCAAGGAGGTAGTGTCCGGATCTCCATCATCTTTTGTTTTTTTCTTGCAACCCGATACAGTGATTCCAATTACTGCGATCACGATCAGGGCCAATTGAAGTAAATTTTTTGTTTTCATTTTTTTTAGATTTAAATTTTTAATATTTTTTAGTTTTCAATAATAGTACACCGGATAAAATTTTTACCCTGATATAATTCTGATTTTTTTTATCGAATATTCCTCTTTATACTTTGAATGGCCTTAATTTTATAGGTAATCGGTAATCAGTATGCGGTAAGCGGTAAAAAATACCGATTACCTGCCTGCCGGCAGGCATGGCTGTTCGCCGCAGGCGAAACCGAATACCAATTACTATATGTGCTTTTATCCCGTTTTCAGTATATCCAAGCATCATGGTTCAACGGTAATTGAAATTTCAATCACTTCGCATACGCCAAAAAAACCGATGGCTCCTTTACTCAGATTTGTCGGCACATTTGCGGGAGATGAATCAAATAATCCGCCCCTCCAGTTGGTTTCACAAAGCAACGCTCTGAAAAATTCAGTGTGTTCCGGGGTTAATGAATATCGTCTTTCTGTAATAATAGTTCCGGCGGGAAAAGATATACGTTGAATATCGGGAGAAAATATTTCGCTGACATCCAACGTAGGCAACGTATATGAATATAATGTTGCTTTGCACGAATCCGGATTGATAGTTTCATAACCATGTACATAAGACCAATCCAATAATACTTCCCACATGGAAGACTTACTTGAATTGTAGGGTCCGGCAATATATTCTATATGATACAGTTCGTCATTTTTATTTTTTGCATACTTTAATGTTTTGAAACGGGAGGTAGAGACCATGCTTGCAAGTGCGGTATACTCCTTTTTATCGTAATATATATATAATGTATAGGTTTTTCCCAGCACGGCAAGAAATACATTGTTTGATTTATAGATTCCTGAATTTACAGGTGTTTCAGTAAATACAAATACCGAATCTTCAACGCTGACCTTTACCACTGCCCCCGTAATGGGTTCCGGTTTATCATTCAGCCTTGTTACGGGGCGGGTAATTTTTATTGTCTGGATTTTCTGCTCGTCGGTGATTGTACCGTCCACAACAATATAGTTGTTGTTACCATCCGGCAATTGCCAGTCAATTCTTTTTTCACAAGCCAGTATAAAAAACGCTGTAAGAATGAATAATAAATATTTTTTCATCAGAATTTAAAATTATACGTTAATGAAGGAATTATCCCGGCAACAGATAGAGCCGTCGGGATAAGCATGTAATCGCCATTCAGGTTCGAGGGTACTACAAACTTTCCGTTATCGGTCATGATTTTATTAAAATTAATGGAAATGGGATTTTCTTTGCCATACGCATTATAGATAGTGAAAGTAAGATTATGCTGATAATGCCGTTCGGGTTTGTTTATTCTGAATGTTACCGCTACATCCAGCCTGTGATAATCCGGAAGCTGGTCGTTGTTCTTTTTATCATAAACAGGAACCTGATAGCCATTATAGTAATAGAAGCCCGTGGGAGTAGTAATTGCCCCGCCGGTAAGGAAAAGCCAGTTGGCAGAAAAAGACCAGCGTTTATTTGTATTGTACGAAATATTCATACAGATATTGTTGGGTCTGTCATAAAAAGCGGGAAAAGATTCGTTGTTGTTAACACCATAAATCAGTTTGAATGTCCTTGAATAGGTATATCCAATCCATCCTGTAAATTTTCCTTCTGATTTACGAAGCATAAACTCTGCTCCGTAGGACCATGCTTTACCGAATCTGAGCTCTCCTTCAAAAAGAGGATTATTAAGCATGTTTGCATGGTCTTTATAATCTACCTGGTTGTAGAATCGCTTATAAAATGCTTCTGCAGAAAAATAAAGGTTATGTTTCAAAAATTGCCTGAAATAACCCATAGCATACTGATCTGCCCGTTGAGGTAATACATTGGGGCCGCAGGGTACAAACACTTCGAGCGATGTAAACGGGCTGGTTGAATTTGAAATAATCTGCATAAATTGCGAAGTACGGCTGTAGCTGGCTTTCAATGAAGATTTATTATTTATTGAATATTTGATATTAACCCTGGGTTCAGGACTGATGTATGTTTTGTATGCAGAATACCGATTTACCTGAAGCGTGTCGTACACCTGCCCGCTATTGTCGAAATAATAAACCGTGGTGGCGCCTATATTTTGCCAAACCGGAAACCGAAAGCCGTAACGCAATGATATTTTTTTGGTAAGTTCCTGTTCATTGCTGATATACCCCACATATTCAAGCGAAGTGTACATGGGTATTTGCGGAGCATTCTTCTGAACTTCTTCATCAGAGAAATGAAGATTCCCGGGGTTGGAAAAATGAATGCTGAACTCAACACCTGTTTTGATAGTATTTTTCGGGTTTAAATAATACGTAAGGTCTGTTTTCATTGCACTATGCGATATGGTAGTACTCCAGTAATCATTATGCTCCTTTGCAACAAAAAGATAATACCGGTACTGACTTGAATAAACCGTAGTATTGGAAAAGAGGCGGTCGTTAAATATATGGTTCCATCGAAGAGAACCTACAATATTGTTCCAGCTTATGCCGAATGTGCTTACTGATGAATTGGTAATTCGGCTGAGATCATCATTCCCGGTATAGAAAGTAAGATACAGCCTGTTATTCTCATTCAGTTTGTAATTCAGTTTTGTATTGATATCATAAAAAAGTATATCCAGTGTTTTGTCATAAAAATTTGTATAATTCAGCCAAAACAGGTTCGATATGCGTCCTGAAACGAAAAAAGAACTCCGGTCGGTAACAATCGGTCCTTCGAGCGAAAGGTTTGATGTGAACGGGCCGAGACTGCCAGCAAATCCGAATTTTTTAAGGTTGCCGTCTTTGGATTTTATATCAATCACAGAAGAAAGACGGTCTCCGTAATTGGCAGGGAAATCACCCTTAAAAGCCTGTACGTCTTTTATAGCGTCCGGAGCAAGAGCGGAAAAAAAACCGAAAAGATGCGAGGGATTATAGATCGGCGCTTCGTCTATCAACAGCAGGTTCTGATCGCTGTTCCCGCCGCGCACATAAAACATGGTTGAACCGTCGCCGTAAGTTTTGATCCCGGGAATAGCCTGCAGAGATTTAATAACATCCACATCTCCTACAAAACCCGGCATCTGTGAAAGTGTTTTTGGAGAAAGTTTCATTTCGCTCTGCTGGTTATCTTTTATTTTAGCCTCGATCCCTTCCGCTACTATTTCCACTTCTTTGAGTTCTGCGCTGGATACTTCCATCTCAATCGAAATTTTCTGATTTTTTTTCAAATCAACCTCTTGTGAATAGTTTTTATAACCAATAAATGAATAAACCATTTCATACTTGCTTTCCGGCAGAGTGATGGAATAAAATCCGTAGGCATTGGTTGTGGTTCCTGCATTTGTGCCTTTTGCAAAAACAGACGCTCCGATCAGCACTTCACCATTTGTATGATCTTTCAGATATCCGCTTACTGTGAACTTTGGCTTAGTTTTTTCAGTTTCTGATGTTTTCATTTCTTCATCCTGACGGTCTTCTTTTTTTTGTGATTTAAGAATAACCTGGTTTTCCACAATCATATATTCCAGGTCGTATTTAGCCAAGAGCTCATCCAGGATTTCTTTAATGGTTTTGTTTTTTGCTTTAAGGGTAATTTTTTTATCAACCTCGATGAGTGAAGAGCTATACGAAAAATTTATTTGACCCAGGTCGCCGATCTCTTTGATAACCTCGCCAAGAGGTTTCTCTTTGGCTTTAACCGTGATTTTTTTATTGAGATCCTGCGAAAAAGAGATATGAGCTGCGAACAGCAAAAAAATAAAGAGGAAGATTCTGAGAATATTTCTGCGGAATGTCAATCCAGGCATCGATAGTAATGTATGTTTATTTACATCCTTCGCCTGAAATTTCAATGGTTGCGCCGGAATTGCTTATCTTAAGATCAACTGTCTCCTTCAGAACATTCAGCACTGCATCGAGCGACTGGTTATCAAAAGCGGCCGTGATCCTGCAATTGGCTATTTTATCATTGGTTAAATGAATATTTGTATGATAAATTTTATTTAAAGTCCTGACAATTTCATTTAAAGGATCGTTCAAAAATACTAATTTTTTTGTTTTCCAAGCTATATAATTCTCGTCATCATTGGCGGATTTTGTAATACTCAACTGCGCTTTTGAGAATTCGGCCTTTTCGCCGGGAGCCAGTATCACCTGCTCCGAAGGTTTATCTTTATGATAAACGGCAACTTTTCCCGTAGAAAGTATTATTTCAATATTGCCATTTTCAGTATTCGTATTAACATAAAAAGAAGTTCCCAGCACTTCAACCCGGATATCTTCGGCAGTGATAACGAACGGATGGGCTTCGTCATGTTTTACCTGGAAATAAGCTTCTCCTTTCAGCGCAACAGTCCTTGTTTTATTAATAAATTTTTCAGGGTAATCAAGCGAGGAGCCTGAATTCAACGTTACCGACGTGCCGTCAGGAAGATTGCTTTCCAACGCCTGATTGCTTGCCAGTAAGTGTTTCGTTGCCGGCTGGCTGTAATAATTGTATAATACAAACGATGCAACGGCAACCAATAAGAAAACGGCAGCGATTTTCAAAAGGGTATTAAAATATTTGGGATTTGGGATTTGGGATTTGGGATTCGGGATGGATGCTGTCGAAGCATGGGATTTAGCCATGGATGATTTTAACCGGTTCCATTCATTATTCATGTCAAGAGCATTGATTTTTACTTTTTCAACGTTCATCCATGCATTTTGATATTCTTCGAACAGCTTAAGGTTTTCTGCATCCGCCCTGAGCCAGTCGGAAAGCAATACCATTTCTTCCTGCATTGCCTCGCCGCAAAAATACTTGGTAATCAGCCCGATATAATATGTAGAATTATTTTCCATCTTTAACTTCTGATAATAATACACATAGTGTTTCTTTTACCCTGATGCCTTTAAAGATTTATTATTATTTTTCTTCTTTATTATTGTACAATAGTTCGGTAATTTTTGGGGTCATTTTGGGCTAAAGCCCGCTATTCGTGAGCGTTTTGACTTACCCCGACCTGGTGTTTGAGCTTGTCGAAAACAAGGTCGGGGTAATTGATAAAACACAGAAATATCAAGGGCTTTAGCCCTCCATTAAAAAAAATTACCGAAGTATTAATTGTACACATTATTTACTATTTCCCCATGCTTACTATTAAAAATTTCTGTTTGTCACGTTTTGCTGTGCTGGTTTCTATAGCCGCCTAAGGACGCTGCAATCAATAAATTTTGCAGCCAGTCATCATGATACTTGAACTTGTTTAATCTTTCAAAAGGGCTTACCATATTTTTGTGTTTTT
>JACREX010000077.1 GCA_016212695.1 Bacteroidia bacterium | reverse complement strand
TTTTAAAGCAAATATAATATTTCCATGCACTTATGGATTAAATTGTTAATAAAAACATGTGTTATGTTAATAACTTTCAGGTCGTTATCATTTTAATGAGCAAACCCTATTTACTCAATAACGATTTTTTTCCATGCCAGCCTTTTCCCTTTCTGTTCCAGCACACAATAATACACTCCTTTTGCCCATTTTGACGCTTCTATATCCTTTTTGCCTGCCTGTCCGGCAGACAGGTTTTCATTCTCTGAAATTACAAATTTACGAAATAACTCACCTTTTGAATTATATATTTTCAGAAAAGTTTTTTCCGGTTGCGGCAATATATATTCTACTGTTATATTTCCGTTTGTTGGATTCGGATAAACCTTTAATTCAGGTACGTTTTTCATTTTCAATTCTCCATTATCTATGTTCACGGAATCCGGGTGAATGTACCATTTAGCGATACATGACGATGCCAAGCCGCCGGCATGTTTGAATTGTCCGCCTACATATAAATCATCTTTATATTCTGCCATTGCAAAAACAGCATTGTCTATTCCACTGCCCACCTGTTCCCAATTATTACCATTAAATTTTGCAAGGTAAGGAATGCGTTGCGTTCCGGCTGTGTCAAAATAACCCCCTGCATAAAGCTGACCCCTGTAAATTTCTATTGTCTCAACATCCTGGTTGAACCCGCCACCAACATCATACCAGTGAGAGCCATCCCATTTAGCGATGAAACGAACGTGCGTGCTATCACCGGTATTAAAAAAAGCGCCGCCAACATACAATACATTTTCAACTGTGTCAACCTTGAGCGATTTCACATAGCCATCGAGCCCGCCGCCTACATCATGCCATTGGGCGCCATCGTATCGAGCAATAAAATAGGCAGGCGTGCCTGAAACCGAAGTAAAAAAACCACCGGCGTAAAGCTCATTATTGTATATTTCAAAAACTGAAATAGTGCCGTCAAAATTATTAACATTATGCCATTGGACGCCATCCCAACCGGCGATACAATCAAAATAAGTCGAGCCAATGTATCCGAAACCGCCGCCAATATATAGCATGTCTTTATAAGATATTGCCTGAACTGAACCGTTTGGACAACCAATGTTTCCTACCGATTGCCAGACAGTGTCATTCCAGCAGGCAAAATGTGAAGTATTAGGAATTTCTATACCAGATGGGTTTAATATTTTAAAAAAATTCCCACCGCAATATATTTTACTATTAAATGAACAAATACTTCTTACGCCACCACCAAAAACCCCAGATTGCAGGGAATCCCAAGTTACACTATCCCACACTGCAATACCAGATGAATATATAGTTCCGGATTTAGTAAAACCACCGCCAACATAAAGTTTACTGTCTATAACTTTAAAAGTTGTAGCAAACGAATATGGGCTACCAGGAATATACAAACTATCTGCGCTAAAAGATTTCCATACCTGGGAATAACAGAAATATGGAGTTACAGCAAGTAAGAAGATAAATATGCTTTTCATAATTCAACTATTTTACTAATATCATTTTCTTATTTTCGAGGGTTTCTCCATTTGATATAAGGCTGTAATAATATACGCCGACAGCCCATTCTTCCGTATCAATTTCCAAAAGATTTTTGCCGGTTTTCAATGAGTATTCAGAAAGTATCCTGCCGTGAACATCATTTATTTGCAAAACAGCAATAAAGCCTTCGGGTAAATAATACGGAATTACTGTTTTGTGATTAAAAGGGTTCGGATAATTATCTCCTAAGAAAATATTTTCTTCATCAACAACCGGGAAACTGGTATTAGTATTAGTTTCAGGCGTAATACGATATCTTGCAGCGCTCAGAGTATCGTCAGGGCAGGGAATGAATCTATCGTTAAAGACAATTCGTAAGATTGATTGTGCATTCACGGCTGCAAGCCCTGCGGGGCATGTTGTTGCAATATCACGGAGCTGCAGTGTTTGAGGGCTGTTCAGATCGTAAATGGTTTTGCCCTGTGTTTCTAATGATAACAGTATATTGTTTACAATAACCCAATCTGCCTCGTCGTTATCAGCAGGAATAAAATTGCTTAACAGGATTGAAGCCTCTGCAAGCCTGTTTTCTGCAATAAGCGAAGCAATAAGCGTTTGCTTTGAGCCTGCATCATTCTGGGTTTCCAACAACTGGATGGCTTTATCGGTTTGGCCGCTGTCAATATATATTCTTGTAAGCCGGGCCATGATTTCTTTTTGTGTAATATTATTCCTGTCTAACACCCTCTGGATTGATGCAAGCGTAACCACGCCCGGATTGTTTGCATGGAGCTTTATCAACTGGTCTGCAATGCCTGGAGGCAGTTGCGTTATTTTATCAAGAAATACAGGTTCAACTGTTTTTGTAACAGGCAGGTTTTTGCTCATCACATTTTTGAAATTGCCAGGAGCTAATTTATTGCTGTTTATCAATTCAGATACCACATTATCAGACAAAGGTGAATTTGCAAGGAGCTTATTTTTAAGTTGCCCTTCGCTGGTGTTGCCCTGAATCATACTTATTAAAGTTGCTGTCTGTCCCCTGTCGAGAATATTCACTACGCTGTCGAAACGCAGCCTTAATGCAGAATTTTCTGCATTTAACTGGTTGAATTGTGTTTCAATTACTGTCAGCGGTTGCGAACCATTGCTTAAAGGGCAGGCCAATATAAGGTTAAAACCAATTGTTGATATATAAGGTTCAATC
>JACREX010000073.1 GCA_016212695.1 Bacteroidia bacterium | reverse complement strand
ACAATAATGTAACAGCTACGCTGTATTGCTCGTAGAGCATAAATTATTGTAACAACAGCAAAACTACAATACAAATATACCTCGTAGAGGTTTCACTATTAATGAATTAAATAGCACAGCAATCCGTTATAATCAGAAAAACGCTTATTCAAAAAACAATAAAAGATACTGAAATTGATAAGCCTGGTATTAAAGATTTTGTAAAAGACCCGTATATTTTAGAATTTTTACAACTAAACCCGAATGCAATACTGTACGAAAAAGATATCGAAGCGGAGTTGTTGAACAAACTTCAACATTTTCTTCTGGAACTTGGCAAAGGTTTTTCTTTTGTTGCCAGGCAAAAAAGAGTCTCAGCGGAAAGCGATCATTTTTATATTGACCTCGTATTTTATAACTATATTTTAAAATGTTTTGTACTTATTGATTTAAAAGCAGGAAAACTGTCTCACCAGGATATCGGGCAAATGGATTTATATGTTCGTTATTATGAATATCAGATAAAACAAAAGACAGATAATCCGACTATAGGCATAATACTTTGTACCGAAAAAAATGAGACCATTGTAAAATACTCTGTATTAAAAGAAAGCAAACAATTATTTGCCTCTAAATATAAATTATATCTGCCAACCGAAAAGGAATTGATAGAAGAATTAAATGCTGAATTAGAGCTATTGAAAGAAAAAAACAGTTATCTTAGTAACTGTTAAGAAATAACATTGTCATTTTAAAGTTAAAAATATCGAATAATTAACACCGAATAACGAATGTCGAAGTGTTTAAATACTTCATAATTCTGCGGTTTGACCCGCCTGCTGCGAAGCGGGCAGGTATTCGATATTCATCATTAATAAAAATGTAAACTTTAATTTTTAACAATTCTTTAGCGCCCATATTTTAATAAATACAGGCAGCATGATACCCGGATTTTGCAAAGGTCAGGGAATTATTGAAAGACAAAGACGGTAAACAAAAATAATATAAAATGATAACCGCTTTATTATACCGAAAACGGGTTAGTCTTTTACGATTTTCCCTAAGATTATCGGTCTTTAATATATTTCAAGACTTTTACATTCTCTGTATCGGATAAGCGGATCAGGTAAACACCTACTGGCAAATTATTATTTTTTATAGGAATAACATCGTATTTTTCAATAATAGGATAATCTTCGGCATATAATATCCTTCCCCAGATATCAATGAAATCAAGATGAACATTACTGGTGTTTTCTAACGAAATTATTTCAGGTTGATTTTTATCTATCAGGATAAAATTACTTTCATTCTGGTCAGCGGGTATTTCTACAGCGAGAACTTTAGAATAATTAGTTTTTCCATCAATGTCAACCTGATCTAAGCGGTAATAAGATAATTTTTGAAATGGATTATAATCGGTAGCATTATATGTCCTTAATGTATTGCTATTCCCTGCGCCGTTTATTCTTGAAATCATCTCAAAATTAATTCCGTCGGCTGAATGCCCGATAGTAAAATAATCATTATTTATCTCAGATGCTGTGTACCATGTTAAATCAACAGTCTTGAACTGCGTATTATATTTTGCGGTAAAATCGAGCAATTCAACGGGTAATGCACTATTTGGCCATGATCCTGAACTTTTTCTACCTATCGTAAAATCCGAGAAACTTGTCATAGCTGTTAGCTTGGCCGTGATCGGATCAGAACCTGAGCCGCTTTGAGTTGAGTTGGTATGATTGGCAGCATAAGTTGTCCATGCGCCCGGGCCGGCAGTTGTTCTTTTAACTATTGTATGTTGTCCGGGAACTGTACCACCATTTGAATGCCCGCCGGATATAAGTGTAACATCATAATTAAAAGAGCCTGTATTTGGAGAAATTGTCCAGAAACCAGCGTCTAAATATGCATCAATAGTTTCAGTGACACCATTCACAACAATTGTAGGGTTAGGACCTGTCCATGTAATAGGAGTTGTAAAAGATGCGGTAATATCACTTACACCGGCAGTTCCTGTATTTAGTGTAATATTTGCCAATTCATAGTTAGCTGAAGAACCAACAGGGAAATCATATGCACCGGTCAAAGCAACATTCCGTTTTAAATTCCCATTGATATAAGGACTACTGGTGTAATTGGAACCCAATGTCGGATCGGTTTGATACCCTGTAATTGAAGTTGTAGAATTATTTGTAACATTCATATAATTTGAGGAGCTGGTAGTTACTTTTCCCTGAGTCAATGTAAGCAGATTAAACACATTGCAATCATTATTCAATGATACACCTGTTGAAGAATTATTGATATTGAGGTTGTAATAATTCTCATCTCCGGTACAAGTAATAGATTGTGAAGCAGAACCATTGAATGTAACAGTTCCCGCAGTTCCTTCTGTAAATCCTGCTGTGCCATAGTTTGACCAATTACCTCCAACAGAAATGTCAAAACCATTGGCTGTAAAAGCGCCGCTACCGCTGTTAATAGTAAGATTAGAAGCTACTGTAATATTATCATTCAGTGTTTTAGTTCCTGCATTTGAAAAATCAAGTTTATAAAAGTTTTCACCGCCGGGACAGGAAATAGTTTGTGCTGATGTTCCGTTAAAAAATATTGTTCCTGTTGTTCCTTCTGAAAAGCCGTTTGTTCCGTAATTACTCCAATTACCACCCACATAAATATTTTTTCCATTTGGGTCTAATACTCCACCGGTAATAGTAAGATTTTTCTTTACAGTAAGGTCACTGGAACTGTTAACTTGTTTAGTCGCACCATCTGTACTGATGAGAAGGTTAGAATATTCAAAACCTGACTGTGACGGCTGAATTACCTGGGTACCGCTTGAAGAAGAATATTCTACTGTAGAACCATCCTGAAAGTCATAAGTATTATTGGTCATGCTGAAATTAGTAAATCCCATATTGGTAGTCATATTTAATTTACCGCCATTAAGAATTTCAATTTCATGACCACCTGCACCACTTCCATTAGGAGTTACTGTATTATAACTGCAATTTACCTGGTTACAGTTAATAACTCCATTTGTACCGATTACCCACTTGCAAGCTACAGTCGCATTATTGGTTGTAGCATATAAAATTCCCGGAATATTCATGGTTCCGTTTACAGTAAATGTTCCGCCCAGAGCAGCACCATCAGCACCAGCAACACCGTCAATAGAGGCATTACCTGATGTTCCTCCGGCATCTAAAATAAGATTTAAAAGAGAACCTTCATTTACGATAACATTAAAAATGCAACCAGCCGCACCATTGTTATAAATTTGAGTGCCTGAAACATCATTCCAGTGCAGATTCACATTCATTGCTATTATTAAATTCGTCGTGTTATTCGTTACATTATCTATTTTACGGATTCTCATTGCATCAAAAGTACCGGTTCCGCTAATAGTCACATTTGTGCCTTCAATATTAAAAGCTATACCATCAATAGTAGAACCATTACCTATAATACCATTACATATAAGGTTATTACCATAAATACTGATATAAGTGGGGGTACTGGTTTGATTTGTATATAGTTTTCCTCCGTTTTCTACTATTAAATCTTTAACATCCTTCGATGATGCATTAAGGTCTACAGTTGTTCCACTTTTGATAGTAACATTTTTTGTTTTATCATCAGGGTAAGATGATGCTGCTACCCAGCCAGAACCATTATATGTTTCCCAGTGAGCGATAGTAGTCCATGATACAGAAGCCACTGCTGAGCGAAATTCACCGCTTAGAGTGGTTGAAGGAGTTGCAGAAATTTCAATCCCGTTTGACCATGCAGTTCCTTTTCGCAAAAATATTTTAAAGAAGTAAGTAGTGCCATTAGTTAAATTAGTAACTGTCTGACCGGTTGTATTGCCTTTATAAACAACATAGCCGCCAAGAAGCGAAGAACCGCTGCCATAAGAAAGATTTGCAGAATATGAACTTCCATCACCTGAAGGGGTCCCTGCATCAACATTTGAAGTAGCTTTAGCAACTATAAGCGCATCGCCGTAACATCCGGTAGGATTAGTCCAATTAAGAGTAATTTGTCCGCTTGCAGTCAAAGCATTAAAATTTGAAGCATCTGGAGTATTAAGGTAAACTTCAAGATTTACACCATTATCAGAGCCTGTTCGTACAGGATCTGAAGAAACAACCCGTATTCTATAATTTGCGCCATCGGCTGTTCCTGCAGGAATCGTTGCTGATATTGTTCCTGAATTTGCAGTGCTTGTTAAAGTTCCAATATCAGTAGCAACTGCAAAACTGCCGGTAGCATCGGATAATTGTGCTGTGTAAATATTTCCTGAATTAAATGTGCCTGTTGAAGTAAAAGGTACTGATACACTTACTCCGACAACTGTGGTAACACAAAAAGGAGAACCACTAATTGAACTTGTAGTAATAGTATTACCCGAAGTACCGATAATTTTTATATTATCAATTCTGGATGAGCCTCCGCTTGCTACACCTCCACCACCGACTGCAGTATTTGAAGTCATAATCCACCGTATGGATATTGAGGACTGATTGTCGCATGCTGACGCTAATGCAAGATTGGTTATTACACCGCCAGTCCAGTTATCACCAACAGTCACAGTGCCGCTTGCTACATCTGTCCACGCTCCCGCTCCTATTTTATATTGTATTTTAAAATCTTTTGGACCAGTGCCGGAACTACGTTGGTATGATGTTAATTTTAGAGTATTGTATCCTGTTGTATTAAATTCAACCTGCCAGAATGTTGTACCGCTTCCATTGTCCCATTCCGTTGCGTAAGCGCTAAGAGATTGTTGTCCTGAATAAGTGTAGTTGATTGCACTTGTTAATGTAGAAGTAATAGTTTTTGAATTGGATGGAGTTATTGGATCATAATTCAGAGCAATGCCTGCATCAGCATACTGGTCTTTAGGATTTGGCGGAAAATTCCATTCAACAATTGTTGTCGTATAAGTGCCATCATTAACACAGAGAATATTGCCGCTGGTAACTGTTGTAAGTCCTGCGGCAGTAACCTTAATGGTAAAAGTTTCTGCGGTATTATACTGTACATCGGTCCAAGTGTATGTACCTGAAGAAAGCGGCTTGATTAAACCCGAAGCGGAAGATAAAGTACCTGTTCCTGTTGCTTTCGCTAATGTTACATTATCGGTAGCATCGGCATCGGTATTCCCGTTTGCATCGGTTGCAGCAACAGTTACTGTGAAATTTGTGCTTAATCCAACCATATTGGGAACAGATGTGAACAGAAGTTTTGTTTTTACAACATCAATCTTATTTTTGGTACCATCGGAGTTAATCGTAAAAACGGCTAATTGAGAACTGGTGGCGCTACTTTCAGTTGTAACATTAGTATTAATGATTTTGAAATGAAAAATTTTATTATCGGAACTTGCCGGTAAAGGATTTTTTAAGGACAGACGCATAGTAATAGTTTTACTGCTTGCAGCACCATCAGGAACTGAAATACTCGTTGCAGGTGTAAATAAAATACTTGTAGCACTAAGTATTAAATTTCCTGCAACTGGAGTAGTATTAGTGCCTTCAAAAAATTCAAGCGCAAGAATTGCTGCAGACCAATTTGTAACAGTATTGCTTGCTCCCTGGTTGATAGTAAATGCTGTATATATTGTAGGTAATGCGTCCGCGTCATTTGCAGAGCCATCACCATCGTACAATTTGAACTGCCAAACCAGAGCGCCTTCGGTATTTGTTGTAATAATAGCGGTATTTTCTATCGAAGATATTGTTGCCGGTTCACTTGCAGCAACTGCTGTAATAGTTGAGGTTCCAGCAGCAGCACATTTGAAAGTTAAATCTAATCTAACCGGGTAATGGTCTGAATTATTATATAATGCTGTAATAACTCCTGCCGGTGCAGAAGCATTAGCGCCATCATTTATTGCTTTATTAAAATGATTTCCATCTTGACCAACCACCTTATAAGAACCCGGCTCATATAAAACTTTTTTTGTTCCATCTATAATATTAGTTGATGTTAATATGAAATCAAACCTATCGTCAGAACCACAATCAGCGCCACAAACAACACCAGTTAAACAGTTTAAATCACCATCAAAATCATATCTTGTTGATTGGGTATGGACACTTGCAAAAGCACCATTGTTTGTCCATGTACCTGGGGTATTGATTGGGTCGTTGAATTTTATGTCTGGATTAGTGTGAGCAATCATATTTTGATATGCTTCTTCATCTGAATTATAAAGGTTAAAATCACCCATTATTATAAAATTCTCTGCAGTACCTAATCCATTTAAGTATGCCATTACTTTTGATGTCATTGTTGATCTGTCTGCTGTCTCTCCACTACCAGCTTTTGTGTGCATAACCAGTGCATAAAGATAAATTGGATTACCCGAAGCATCATTACTATGAAATTGCAATTTGAAAATAGGAACATTTCTAATAGCTGGAGAACAATCTATGTCAGTAGTTGAAATAAGCGTAAATTTATTTTGATTATAATATAGCTGACAAACTAATGGATCAGATGTTGCATTAATCCAGGGTCCTCTTGCCCAGGTTCCCGCGCCATCTACAACATCCAAACTATTTGTGATAAGTCTATCCATGTCAGTATTTGCTTCTGCTTGTGGCCATCCTCTCATTTCTGTAACACCTATTAAATCTGGTTGTATATGATTTATAATTGTAACTAAATAACCATCTTTTGCTACAATACTGTTATTTGTTTGATCACATCCTAAATAAGTGCCAGATGTATAACCTAATAAATTATAACTCAATACTCTGATTGTTTCATCAGAACCAGCAGCGGTTACAGAACCACTATTGGTTTCGTTAATTGAGGTTGCTCCACCTCCGGCAATAACAACATTTTCTGAATTATAAGTATTAACCGCTAAACCAGCTTTTAAACGAACATAAATTGTTGTTGACGAACCGTCGTATGCTGTTAAAGTTATTGGACTGGTTGCTGAAAAATTCGATAATGAAATTTCATAACTGGTAGAAGCAGTTAAAGTAACGTCAGCGCCCGTTAAATTTGTACCTGTTAAAACAAAACTTTGAACTGCTGATGGACCAGCGCCAAAAACGTAGGTAAATCCTGTTAGAGAAGATGCTGTTGCTGTTAAGGTTGGTGTTGCGCACGCACTTGTGGATTGTGAAGTTGGTCCAATTTCATTTGTAACATCTCCATCACCGTTATAAGCTTTTGCATAGTACGAATAGGAAGTGTTGCAGGTAAGACTTCCATTCGCCCAAGCGGTAGTAGATGTCATGACACCTGAGTTGGTCGAATTGGTAGAATTTCGAATATAAACCCCGCTCGACCCCTGTGATTGATTAGGAAATGTTCCATTTGCTGTAGCAGTGATTGTATTCGTTCCCACTGCTGAAAAAGTAATGGAAGTCGGATCATTCTGTGAGGAGTACGCAGAGGCAGCAGTACCAAACGAAGCGTTTTCACAGGAAGTAGCGCCTTTGTAAGCTTTAACTTTAATGCCTACCTGGGTATTTGCAGTCGTGGTATAATCATAAAATTGGGCTGTGTTTCCGGATTGCAACGATGATCCATCAGAAGCTTTATAAACATTCACACCATCTGCATCACCCGGAGTTGTCCATGAAAACCGTACATTTGTTGTAGATTGACTTGTTTCTGTATGAGATGCTGCAGGGGAAGTGGTTGGGGCAGTGCACCCTATGGCAGCAGGAACACTATTATAAACAACCACGTCATCAACAAAAACATTTGCAGCGTTAGAAGTACTGCTAACTCCAATAAAAGTTGTACTGGTAATGCTTGTATTAGCTGTTAATGCAGCTTCAGCCAAATCATCACCTATCAATGTTCCGTTAATGTATAAATCGAATTTTTGGACAGCCACAGATTTCGCAACACCATTATATGTGTAGCTTATTGTTCCAGAAGTTTTATTATTTCCAATGATTTCAATCGTATAAACAGTTGCTTGATTAAAAGCAGATGTTGTTAAACCAGTTGTACTCCATGCAGAAGCAGCCCTATAATTTAAAGTAATAGCACCAGATGCTCCATAAGTAAATTGTAACCCTGTAAAAACCATTGATCCTGTAAAATTATTTGCATCAGAATACATTGCTCCGACACCTTGGTAAAAAGACCATGAACCAGTAGTTGCTGTATTGCCTGCAGATGCATCACCAAATAAAACTTTAAAAGAAGTATAAAATTCAGTACTTCCTGTATAAGCGACCATAGGAGAAAATTTTGATACAGACGTAGAAGAGGATGCTACACCTTGCGCATAAGCCCCTGTTGTACCTAAGGGGTTTGAAGCTGTAACTAAATTTATTGGAGCGTTCGGGGCTGTAGCGCCTGCCCTTGCCCAAGTTGTTCCAGATGTTGGATTAGGGATAAAAGATGTAGAACCTGTTTGACTTGTCTGCGAACCTGTTCCTGTTCCAAAATTTTGAGTTGATGTTTGCCCCCACCCCATCTCACTAAAAACGAGCAGTATTATCAGGATATATTTTATATCGCGTAACATTCAAATTTCTTTAAAGTGTGTTTGAAACAAATTTACATTATATTTATTCTACGTTAAATATATAGGGAAGTTGCATGACGATGTAAAAAAAACAACATTCACTTAAAGTTTTGGGTAATTATACTAAAAACGGGATAAATTATCGCATTTTGAAAAATTGGTAGTAGTAGTTGGTAGTTTGCAGTAACAGAGCGACTACCAACTACCGCTACCATCTTCCAACTCATATTTTGTTGCGGAAATTTACACCGTCTGCAGTATAATCCCATTATTCAACAGAAAACAATGAGGATATATTTCTTATTATTGTAAACGGCCTAAACGTAAAATTGCGGTGAATACTCCAAGGGCTTCTTCGGTCTGATAGAAAATCCTTATATCTCTATCTTCAAAATATTTTTTAAATCATACTCCGCGGGATTCGGAACAAATTTTTTTGCTTTTTCATAATCGCCTGCCGTGATGTATTCAAAACTTCCGATGGTAACCTTGAACCTTTCGGACTTTGCATCCACTAAGCGCGGCTTGATAATGCCGTTCTCGTCTGAAATATCTTTCATGTAAAGGGGAATGATCTCGTCCTGCTGTGTGGATAATACGATACACTGGGTTTCTCCTTTGTCAAATAATACTTTAACGCCATTGCCCAGGTTGGTGCAGTATTTCAGGTCGTATGCAATCGGGTCTATACAGCGCAATTCATATCCCACTTCTTCTGGACGGCTTCTGAATTTCAGGTTCAATTTTTTCAGTTCGTTTTGCAGAAGTATGTTGAATATATGAGCCTTGCTCACATTGCCAAGTTCAGGATGGCAGTGCTCGTCGTATGTAAATGTGATACCGCAGTTTTTTATTTCATCATGGCTCATGTAATGAAACACTCCCTCTGAAATAACGGCAACTCCGTATTTAAGCCCCATGAGTTCGCGTTTTACCATGGAGGATATGATCATCTTTATAATCCTGTCGAATGTACATTCCACATTGTAAAACATTTCAGGAATAACGATCATCGGGTAATGGCAGGCGAGCCCGATACCCAGCGCCAGGTGCCCGGCCTCGCGTCCCATGGCAGATAAGATAAACCAGCCATCGCTTGTGCGCGCATCCTCCAGGATTGTTTTACCGATTCTTACCCCTTCGTTTTTTGCCGTGTGATAGCCAAACGTGGGAATATTATCCGGCAACGGAAGATCATTGTCTATGGTCTTCGGAACATGAATATTCTGGATTTTTATATTTTTCGTGGCAAGGAAATGGCTTATCCGGTTTGCAGAAGATGCCGTATCATCCCCGCCGATGGTAACTAAGAGCGCCACATTTTCTTTTTCAAACAGGGATGCATTGTATTCTTCAGTTTTGGGTTTATGCCGGCTCATCTTGAGGTACGACCCGCCCTTGTCGAAAATGCGGTCGGCCAGGTCATAATCTATTTCTATGAAATCCGGCTTGCCTGAAAACATGGTTTTATAACCGTAATTTAAGCCGATCACCCGGTATCCGTCTGATAAAAATCTTTTTGAAACCGTGGCAATAACCGTATTGATACCCGGCGCCGGGCCGCCTGCGCAAAGAATCACAACCGTTTTCTTTTTATCCATATTAATTAATTTTTGAATACTATTTACATCTCTTATACTTCGGACAGTTTTTATGTTTTTTGGGCTAAAGCCCTTTGTTTATGTGAGTTTGTGTTACCCCGCCCTTGTTTTCGACAAGCTCAAACACCAGGGCGGGGTAATTGAATAAACCTAGTAATAGAGAGGACTTTAGTCCTTTTATGAAAAAAGTGTCCGAAGTATTAACATTTCAAATGTAGAAAAATTTTTAAAATTTCACGAACGTATTTTTATTTCATTGCATATTTCTTCCATCAGTCGGCGGGGCGTTGAGGTGGCGCCGCAAATACCCGCAGAATTTATTTTTGCAAACCAGGTGTAATCAATATCCTCAACATCGGAAACAAAATGCGTATTGGGGTTTTCGTTTCTGCAAACATCAAAAAGCATTTTTCCGTTGGAGCTTTTCTTTCCGCTAACAAAAATCACCACATCGTGTTTTCGTGCAAATTCTTTAAGTTGCGGGCCGCGTGTTGAAACCTGAAGACAAATGGTATCATTGGCAATGAGAGAGAAATTATCCGCACCCTGTTTTTCCGCGAGCCGTTTTTCGATTTCTTTCCGGATGGAATAAAATCCTTCCGTGCTTTGAGTGGTTTGTGAAAACAGGATGACCGGTTTCGAAAAATCAATCTTTTTCAGATCTTCGATTTTATTTACCACAATCGCTTTGCCCTTTGTCTGGCCTACCAGCCCGTTTACCTCCGCATGCCCTTCCCGGCCGTAAATCACAACCTGCCCGCTTTCCTTCACCGCTTTATCAAAACCGTTCTTGATTTTATTCTGGAGTTTCAGCACAACCGGACAGGAGGCATCAATAAGTTCTATATTATTTTCAAAAGCGATCTTGTATGTTTCCGGAGGTTCTCCGTGTGCGCGGATCAGCACCTTGCAGTTTTTCAGGCTCCTGAGTTCTTCCGGTTCAATGGTGATAAGCCCCATCTCTTTCATCCGGTTCACCTCGACATTGTTGTGAACAATGTCGCCGATGCAATATAACTGATGATGTTTTTTCAGCTCTTCTTCTGCGCGCTGAATCGCATAAACCACGCCAAAACAAAACCCTGAACCGCTGTCAATTTCTATGTTCATTTATTATCTTGTTTTTGGCATCTCCTTACAAAGTAACCTGAAAACTAGTGTTAAGTCAAATTTGTAATAACATAAAATGTCATTTTGAGCGGAGTCGAAAAATAGACATTTTGTTTACGGTTCACGCCTCGACACTTCGGTAAGTTCTGTGCGACGCTCCGCTCAGCGTGACCGCATTTTTTATCAGACATAACTATGCTGAGAATTTTTGCTCAATAAGATTTTTTATCCAGAGGAATTGTTCTTCACGCGTCATATTGCTGTTGTCTAAAACAATCGCATCATCCGCTTTTCTGAGCGGGCTTTCTTCTCTGTTCGCATCAATATAATCTCTTTTGGCAATATTTTCTTTTACATCATCAATCGGTATATTCTGCCCTTTTTCAAGAAATTCTTTAAATCGCCTTTCTGCCCTTACGTCTGCGTTTGCCGTCATGAATAATTTCAGTTCGGCTTCCGGAAAAACAACGGTTCCGATATCCCGGCCATCCATTACAATTCTTTTGTTCCTTCCCATTTCCCGTTGCAGATGCACCATTTGCTTCCTGACTTCAGCTATTTTGCTTACAGGGCTTACATTGTCAGAAACCGTCATATTGCGGATCTCTTCTTCAACATTTTCTCCGTTAAGGTAAATTTCGTTTTTGAGATTTTCCCGGTTTAATTTGAATGCAATATTTATTTCACTCAGGCGGCTCAATAAATTTTTCACATCTACGCTGCCGTTTTTAATCATGTTATTTCTCAGGCAAAACAACGTCGCTGCGCGATACATGGCGCCGCTGTCTATGTAAATATAATTTAACTCCTTTGCAATGGATTTTGCAGCGGTGCTTTTCCCGCATGAAGAGTAGCCGTCAATGGCAATTATTATATCTTTTTTTAATGAGATCATGAATGCTTAATATTGTTTTTAATTAGGGCATCTTAGAAATCTATTATTTAAAATAACGAATATTGAACATAGAACCGCAGAATATCGAAATAAATAATAAACTTCTTCTTTCGAAAATCCTTGTTCGGTGTTCGATATTTTGAGTTATTTAAGGTTCCCATTATCAATTTGTATCCGATACAGGAACCGTATTTTTATTTTCAGCTTTTTTATAGAAATCAGCAAGGTTCACGCTGAAAGAAAAACTGTTGGTGGCTCCCGCCAGATGGTAGCGTGCACGCCCGTAACTGAACCGGAATTTGTTGATTTTAAATCCGAACCCCCACGAAATACCTGTAAGATACGGCCTCGTTTCAATCAGCAGTTCCTGTCTCCGCTGATGATTATACCCGATATTCACAAAGAAATTTTTTGTCGGAACGAATTCCACGCCAATGATAAAGTGGCGCAATACCTTATCGGAAAATTTCAAAAACAAAGATTTTGATGCAGTAGTGGTATCCGTAGGGTTTACGGGATAGGTCATATCCGGCATGAGCAGGTTCCGGATAACGCAGGAAAACCGGAAAGGAGCATGCGATAATTTTTTTGTTACGCCTAATTGGATATCAAAAGGCATGGGTTCGCTGTGCCCGGCGTAGTATGGCTTCAGTTGATATCCCAGGTTCTTTATCACGATGGCGGCATCCAGCAACCATTTTTTATTATGGTATGTTAACCCTCCGTCCAAAAGAAACGCTGTAGAATAATAATCATGAAAATCGGAATAAATGGTTTTAAGATTGGCTCCAACAGTGAACAATGAATCGAAAACCGGTTTGGCCCATATCAGGTTAAGATTGTATTCCGCAGCGCTGAAGTTTCCCGTTATAGCTCCTGTTTCATCAGTTTTTTTAAAATTCCCGTAATTAATATAATGCATGCCGGCTGCAAAAGCGCCATAGGGTTCATACTGCCGCGCATACGACACATACCCGTAATTGATGCCTGCCAAATACATGCTGTAATTAAGGCATAGATTCTCGTTCATCGAACCGTTCAGCAACGACGGGTTATAAAAAGGCATATTCAGGTCATTGTCATAAATAGTGATATTGTTTCCACCCAATGATGCCACCCGCGCAGAATTGGGCAGGTTTAAAAATTCATAAACGCCGCTGCCGCCGGGCTGTGCAGAGATTGTTATTGCGTACAGTGAAAACGATATAAAGAATATTCTGAAAAACATTTGTTAAAATTTAAACCCAAAGGACAAACTTCCGACAGGAGTAACTCCTGTGTAGGCGTCATCTAAAATTGTTGAAGTTTTATATCCGTTCGTTTCCGTAAATTTAATTCCGCCGCCAAAACTCATGTCAATAAAAATATATTTAAACAGCGAGAATTTTATTCCTACCAGGGCCCCGCCGCTTATCGTTGAAAAATAGTACAATTTGTTATAATAATAATTATTATTTTCATAGAGACTATTCGTATAATAAAAATAAGAGGTACTTGTCGCATCAATATATCTATATCTTAAAAAAGGCCCGGCATATACTACCATACTATACGTCGAAGAGTCAATTATTTTTTTGAAACTCCTGTTCAAGCGGTACTGAACCTCAACAATGCCTCCTCTTTTTTGTTCTGATTCATTTTCTTTTAGAATAATACCGCCGCTTAACTGAATGCTCGATTTATCATTCAGCGTACGCTCAAAGGTTAACATAAATGTACTTTTAAATAATTGTATGGCGTCCAGCCTTAATTCATTTTTATATTGGGCAGGCTGCTCCTGGCCTAAGCAGTTGAAAGTTAAAAGTTGAACGTTAAGCGTTAATATGAATATGAAGAGGAAAAACTTTGTTTTCATAATTTTTAAAATTATTGGTTTTACATCAACATGAAAATAGAAACGTGCAATTTATAAAATTAGTGTTTTATTTTATACGCTTTGTGATTTTAATTTCTTAATTTTGTGGAAAATCAAAAGTTAGGAGAAAAAAACTTTAAAAACATTTCAAAATATGCCAGAAATCAGCAGATTTTACGGATTAATAATTTATATGTATCCCAAAGACCATCTACCACTACATTTGCACGCAAAATACGGTGATGACTGGGCTGAAATTTCGATAATTACCAGTGAAATAATAGTCGGAAAATTGCCTAAAAGAGCAATAAGATTAGTTGAGGATTGGATTGAATTACACAAAAACGAATTATTAGAAAACTGGAACGAGAGTTTAAAAGAAAATCCAAATTTCAAAAAAATAGAACCTTTAAATTAATACCGCTATGATGTATTTAATAAAAGAAATCAAAGAAGTAAATAATTTTGAATTAGTCTTGCTTTTCAATAATAATGAAATTCGCAAAGTAAATTTAGAACCAAAATTGAAAGAGTGGACAACTTCACCACATAGTAAATTTGGTCAATTACTTAATGTTAGTTTTTTTAAAACTGTGAAATTAGATAAAGAAATGGAAACGATTGTTTGGGAAAATGGTATAGATTTATGTCCAAATGTTTTATATGATATGAGCGAACCTATAAAAGAATTAGTAACAAATTGAAAAACTTAAATAACTGAAAAAATATTAAATGTAAAAAACAAAATACAATCATAAAGAGCGTTGCTCTATTTTATAAAGAATTAAGAACTAAAATTAAAAGATATGATTGCTGTTGCAGGTGTTTATAATAATGGTATAATTTCATTATTTAAACGGGTTATAACAAAAAAACCGGTTAATGTAGTTGTTACTTTTTTGGAAGAAAACGCAGAAGTGACCGAAATAAAAGAAAATGAAAAAACAGGAACCAATGATTTTTCTTTTTTAAGCGCTATTGAAGCCACTAAAGATATAAATATTTCAATCAGCGATGCCTTGATTGAAGAAAGAGGAAAAGAACTATGAATATTTTTTTTGACTCATCTTCTTTATTGAAACTTTATCACAGGGAACGCGGTACAGACGATTTATTACAACTTTTTTCCGGTAATATCACAGTTGTTTATTTGTCCGAAATTTCAAAGGTTGAGTTTAGTTCTGCTATTTGGAAAAAAGTCAGAACAAAAGAACTCAGCATTGATAAAGCAAAAGAAAAAATTAATTTTTTTGTAAATGATTTTTCAAAATATTCATGGATTGAATTGAATAATGATACTGTTGAATCTGCAAGAGTGTATCTTGACAAATATGGTAATGATGGTTTACGCTCATTAGATTCTATTCAACTTGCCTGTGCGGTTACTGTGAAAAATATTGCTGATTTATTTGTAACATCGGATAATGTTTTGCAGGCTATATTTAAAAAAGAAAGTCTCAAAATTTTAGATAGAAAAAAATAATTGTATAATTAAAACTTGAAATTATGTAAAAACCAAAATACAATCATAAAGAGCGTTGCTTAAAGCGTTTCTCTTAATGTAAAACCTGCAAATTTTATATGTGTGAGAGGAACAGTTTGAGGGCGCACCTGAACGGGTGTGTTCCTTTTGCTTGTTTCAATTCACACAAGGTGCTTGCAGGTACCTTCATTAAGTTGAAACCTACAGCAGAGGTTCACGCCCTTTTTTTATTTCCAAATTTCAGCCTTTTGAACCTCCGGGGCATAAAGTATTTTATTTATTAACTCTTTAAAAAAAGGAGGTATTATGAAAAATTTTTACAACATTATCAAAATGTGCAAAAGCATTGTTATTGCTTTTGTTGTGTTTATAGTAGGCGTTATGTTAACTTTTACACAATTAAAAGCAGCAGATTATTATATAACCTTTATTAATGGCGGCGGTAATGTTACACCTGTTAGTGTTACAATACCATATCAAAGCACTAAAAATTTTGAAGTGAATAATGTTGCTGCATGGGTATATGCTCGTTGGTATATTAATAATGGTAGTGGTGATGTATGGGTAGAGGATGATAATTCTGGTATAGGAGCGGTAGATCCTGATTATACTTGTACATTCGGTTGTGCAAGTCCTGTTGCAATTAAGTGCAAAATTTATAATGATGCGAATCATACTAGCTGGAATTCAACTTATACATGGAATGTTACGGTTAGCGGACTAACACCTTCTACACCACCCAACCCAACAAGCAATTCCCCCCAGTGTGGTACTGTTACAATTACTACGGCAACACCTCCTACTGGTTATGATTTAACATGGTATTGGCAAACTTCATGCAGCGGCACGAGCACTGCTAATCCCTTGGGTGGCACCACCTATACTGTTACCCAAAGTGGTACTTATTATATCAGAGCTCACCATACCTGTGGAAACTGGTCGTCCGGCTGTGGTAGCGTTACTGTAATTGTCAAAACAAATTCGACAGCACCAACAAGTGCCTCTGCAAACCCAATTTATGTTTGTCAGGGTGGTTCGACGACATTGACTAAATCCGGTGGTTCATTAGGAACAGGTGCATCGTGGAAATGGTATTCCGGGAGTTGTGGTGGAACTTATGAAGGTTCAGGTATTTCTATTTCTGTATCACCCACATTATCAACTGTTTATTTTGTTAGAGCACAAGGTGATTGTAATACCACATCTTGTGCCCCTAGCGTATCGGTGCCAGTCGGTTCTCCTCCAACAACTGTCAATGCATCAACAACATCAAACACTACTTGTGGAAATTGTAATGGTGCAGCTACCGTACAAGTAACAGGTGGCACGATTCCATATTCTTATCATTGGAGTAATGGTTCCACAACCCAGTCTATATCAGGATTATGTGATGGGAATTATTATATTACGGTAACAACGCTTTATGGTTGTACTGGTACAGATTATACTTATGTAAATAGCAGTTCACCTGCAAATGCTGATGCAACTACACAACAGCACACAACATGTGGAAACTGTAACGGAATTGTCAATGCGACTGGAGGTTCGTCTTATTCATGGAACGGACGGCTTGGAAGTGGAGCATATCATACCAATGTTTGCGCCGGTACATACACGGTTACTGTTACAGATGCAAATGGATGCACAGATACGGATCCGACAACAGTTAATAGTAGTTCAGGGGTAAATGCTGATGCAACTACACAACAGCACACAACATGTGGAAATTGTAACGGAATTGTTAATGCGACTGGAGGCTCAACTTATTCCTGGAGCGGAGGACTTGGAAGCGGGGCATATCATACCAATGTTTGTGCCGGAACATACACGGTTACTGTTACAGATGTAAACGGATGCACAGATACGGATCCCACAACGGTTAATAGTAGTTCAAATACATTAGTTGTTACACCGAGTTCAATAAGTGCAACCTGCGGTAACTCTAATGGTTCAGCTACAGCAACACCATCAGGAGGAACAGCGCCATATTCTTATCACTGGAATAACGGACAAAATACACAGACAGCAACTGGATTATCAGCAAATACGTATTCTGTTACAGTTACAGATGCCGGGGGATGTACTGCAATAGCAAGTGCAAATGTATCGGAAACAGGGGCACCAACAATAACTTGTTCCGCTACAAATCCTATTGATAATGGCACAGGCAATGGCTCAGCGTCTGTAAATGCATCAGGAGGTACTACTCCATATACATATTTATGGAGTAATGGTTCGCAAACTTCGACAGCATCTGGATTAATTGGATGTCCACAAACATATTATTATGTAACCGTAACAGGTGGTAATGGTTGCAGCGCTACCTGTCTTGTATTAATTAATTGTACAGGTATAGAAGAAATATCCTTTATTAATTCCTTACAGATTTATCCCAATCCCGCCACAAGCGAGCTATTCATAGAAATGGAAATAACAGAACCAAAGGAATTCGGGTTTAAGCTGTTCAATATTACCGGTCAGGAAATCTGGTGCGATGCGCCGGGTAAGCATGTAGTAGGGAAATACCAGAAAGTTATTGATATGAGAAAATATGCAAAAGGGGTTTACACCCTGCAGTTATATAGCAGCGATGGCATTTTAAACAGGAAGGTTGTTGTGGAATAAAGGAAGCTGAAAAATGAAAAGACCCAAGTTCCAAATTCCAAGACCCAAATTCCAAGGGAAATACAGTACTAATTCCTTGACTCTTGGGATTTGGTTCTTGAGACTTGGGACTTTAATTTTTTCATGATGAAAGTTCAGGGATTGGATGTGGAATGCCGATAGCTTCAAAGTTGTAACCCTCATGGCAAAAATGTTCCAAAACCCTGGGAAGCGCATAAAGCATATTGTTTTTTGCTTTTTTTGAATCGTGGAAAACAATGATCGAGCCGGAGCGGGCATTATGAATCACATTTTTCGCACAGGCTTCCGGCGTGACGGACGCGCTGTAATCGCCGCTGAGTATTTCCCACATGATAATCTTAAACTCTTTTTTTAACCTGAGTATCTGGCTCGATTTGATCTTTCCGTAAGGAGGCCGGAAAAGTTTGCTCCCGACCAGGTGATCCGCCAGGGCAATGTCTTCGTAATACGTTTTGTTTTTTGTCTTCCATCCGTTCAGGTGATGATAGGTGTGGTTTCCTACTGCGTGGCCATCGCTGAGTATTTGTTTAAAAATATCCGGATACAGAGCTATGTTTTTCCCAAGGCAGAAAAATGTTGCCATGGCATTATATTGTTGCAGAAATTCAAGTACCCGCAGCGTAACATCCGGAGTGGGGCCGTCGTCAAAGGTTACATAAAGTTTTTTATCCTTTCTTGAAAACGTCCAGGTCAGATGCGAGGGAAAATTTCTAAGAAGAAACGGAGTCTTTGCAATAAGCATGATTATTCTCCTTCGTCGTTACCTCCTCCTTGCTGCCCGGCATTTGTAGTAGCGGTATATTTCTGATAAAGCAGGTTGAATTTCGCTTCAAGCTCCTTATTCAGATCATCCTGTTTATATTGCTTGGTCATTCTTACAAGTTCCTGCATTACCATCATGGATCTTCTCTTTTCGTAATCCACACCCTGTGCATATTCCGGGCCGACGCTGAAATAATAGTTTAGATCATTGACCGTAATATCTGCAAGGCGTTTCACCATTTCATTGGCTTTTTCAAGCGCATTGGGTTTGGAAATTTTCCCGTCTTTTTCCATCTTATTATCATCTTTGAGCAATGTGCCGTTTTTGTCAATTTTGCTTGCTCTGTAATACGCGTCTGCAATGCCCATGTTGAAATAATTATAATTAATAATTTTATCCGGGATTAACTCTTCGCAGCGGTCCAATACTTTCATCGCAGAATCAAGTTTGTTTTCATCAATGAACTGGTCGGCAAGACGTGCAAAATTATTGCGCAGGTTCATAATCATCCTCACATTGTTCTCATCAAGATAAACGGTGGGATCATTCATATTGCCCCATTTGAATTTATTCATCATGTTGTTGTACATGATTTCGGATGCAACTCTGCCGAGCTGGCCGTCTTTATTCGTTGTTTTAATAGGAACCAGCCGGTATGCAAAACCTTCGAGCTGGAAATAGGGTTCAAGGTTCATATACGAATCGCTGCCCACCGTAATGGCAAAGTAGATCGGGCGTTCCCATTTGTTTGTGGCAAGGATATCGAGCACCATCATTTCTGCTTTCATGATATAGCTTTTGTTCAGCGACCAATCAATGGAAGGAATGATCTTTTTCCTGTCCTTTGGATTTACGGTTCCGTTTTTCACCACTTTTTCATAATCTGTAGGGATGCTGAATTTTTTTGTAGGGCAATATTCCTGGTCGTTTTCCTTGAGTTGTTTATTAGTTTTGTTATTCATGATAAAATTAACGGCTGCTTCAACCGGTACATATTCATTGGCGACCGCTTCAATAAATTTATCGGTTTGTGTTTTGATACCCTTTATGGCTTCTTCGTTCAGGGAATATTTCTCAATCATATTTTTCTGGGCAAGATTATTTACAAGAGATTTGAACCGTATCAGGTTCATAAATTTATATCCCTTTAAAATCTTTTCATAATCTGCCTTATGCTGTTCGGGAAATTTCGATCTTTCGAGAATTTTCTGGAGTTGCTCATAAAAAATCATATATTGGGCTTCGAATGCCTTGTTTTTACTGTATTTTTCATCGAGAAATGAATTTTTATCATCCACAAGAAATACAATATCGCGCTGGCCCTGCATGTAATGCTCATACGACATGGTTGTGGGTATGGGATCCGAATCATACGCTTTGCGCTTCTGCTGTTCAATATACCAATCCGTGTTAAAAAGACTGAGGTTTACAACGCGCACATCTGTGCGGATGCCTTCCACTTCCTGGGCATACCATAAAGGAAAAGTGTCGTTGTCTCCATTGGTAAAAATAATTGCATTGGGCGCGCAGGACATTAGATAATTATAAGCAAAATCATGCGATGTATAGCGGTTGGAACGGTCGTGATCGTCCCAGTTTTCTTTTGCCATTATTCCGGGAACCAGCAACGTGCAGACCAGGGAAACTGCAACCGCACTGACAAGAACGGGGATTCTTTTTTTAAGAAGATTAAAAAGGGGAACCACGCCAAGCCCGATCCAAAAGGCAAACGCATAAAACGAACCGGCATATGAATAATCACGTTCACGCGGCTGGTACGGATATTGATTCAGGTAAAGCACAATGGCCAGACCGGTAAAGAAAAACAGGAGCATAACGATCCAGAAATCTTTTTTTGTTTTCCTGTAATTGTAAATCAATCCTGTTATTCCTAATATCAACGGCAGTAAATAATATTTATTTGTGCCTTTATTGTGTTTCATACTTTCGGGAAGATTTTTCTGCGGACCGATGAGCGCATTATCAATAAACGGAATCCCGGTGATCCAGTTCCCTTTGAGGATTCCGCCATGGCCCTGGATATCGTTCTGGCGGCCAGAAAAATTCCAGAGGAAATATCTGAAATACATAAAGCCCACCTGGTACCGGAAAAAATATCGAAGGTTTTCACCGAATGTCGGTTTATTTACAGTTTCCTGTTTGCCCTGATTATTGGTTATCTGGATCGGCGTGCCTTTGATGTCTCCCCATTGCTTATAGGCAGAAACATGGTCTTTACTTGGACTCCACATCCTCGGGAAAATGGTCATGAACCGGGAGTCGTAATTATACGACATTTTGTAATCGGCAATTTCGTATCTTCCGTTCAACTGTACATAATTCGGGTCTCCTTCATTATAGGGGTTTTGCCTGTCTACCGGGGCATTGTAATATTGACCGTAAAACAAAGGCCTGTCGCCATACTGTTCTCGGTTGAGATACGAAAGCAATGAGAAGGCATTTTCAGGGTTGTTCTCATCTAACGGAGGATTAGCGTTGGAGCGAACCACAATCATGATAACAGAAGAATAACCAAGAACTATAAATGCAATACAAAGCATTATGGTATTTAATAAAACCTTTTTCTTTTTCAGCGACCAGTAAAGCAATCCGCAAATAATAGCAGCCAATACCAAGCACCAGATAATCATACCGGAACTATAGGGCATCCCAAATCCGTTGATGAAAAGAAGTTCGAACCAGGAGGCGATTTTTACCGTGTACGGAATAATGCCATACATAATAAAGATCAGGATAAGCACAGAGGCAATACTGGCCTTAATAACGCCCATCCGTGTAACATTATATTTTTTAAAATAATACACAAAAACCAGCGCCGGTATAGTAAGCAGATTCAATAAATGTACCCCGATGGATAAACCCATCAGGTATGCACATAAAATAAGCCAGCGGTTAGAATATTTTTCATGCGCCGCATTTTCCCATTTAAAAATGGCCCATACGACAATTGCGGTAAAAAACGATGAGGAAGCATAAACTTCACCTTCTACGGCAGAAAACCAGAATGAGTCTGCGAAACAGAAAGCCATAGCGCCGACAAACCCGCTGCCCATAACGGCAATAATATTTCCAAGAACAATTTCTTCACCTTCTTTTATAATCATTTTCCGGGCAAGGTGTGTGATAGACCAGAAAGTAAACAACACGGCTCCGCCGCTCACAAGAGCAGACATTATATTAACCGTAACCGGAACCACCGTAACATCTCCGGCTGCAAAAAGGGTAAAGAACCTTCCCATAATCATAAAAAGCGGGCTTCCCGGAGGGTGCCCCACTTCTAATTTAAAACAGGTGGCTATAAACTCGCCGCAATCCCAAAAACTTGCAGTGGGTTCCATCGTAAGAATAAATACCAGCGAGGAGAGAAAAAATACAATCCAGCCTGTGACATTGTTGATAAGCTTAAATTTTTTCATGTCAGAATTAATTTATGAAACAGCGAAGATAAAATAATTTTCATTATCGGTAAATTATTGTATGAAATTTAAAAAATGAAAAAATTTGCAGAACCCATAAATTTTGTATTTTTGCACTGCCGGATAAAGCGGCTGTTTTATTAAAATAGTATTGACCGATGGTGTAACTGGCAACACATCAGATTTTGGTTCTGAAGAGTCCAGGTTCGACCCCTGGTCGGTCAACAAGTAAAATCAAGCCTTTCTGATAATTTAATTTCCGGAAGGCTTTTTCATTTACAAACAATTTGTTGACGATTTACAGTAATGAAAAATCCCGCTTGCAGGCGGGATTTTTTAGTTGGGATTATTGCTTCACAATCTTTTTAAGGACAGTTCCCTTTTCAGATTGAATCTTTAACAGGTAAACGCCCAAAGGCATCTTCAACATATCAATTTTTGAATATTTTCCAATCACTGAATTGTAAAGCGTCTGCCCGATCAGGTTCAGGATTTCAACATTGGTCTCAGAGCCTGAATGGTTCTCGATAAACAATTCATTTCTTACAGGATTGGGATAAATCAGTATTCCTAATGGGAGTGAAACAGGAGCTATACCTGTTGTAATCTGGATAATATTTGAAGTATCGGAACTGCAGCCATTGGTGGTTACAATCACAAAATAGTTTCCGTCAACAGTAGGAGCATAATACTGATTAGTGGCAGACGGAATGGCCCCGCCGGATAATTCATACCATTGATTTCCGCTGGTGGCATCAGATAATAATACATTGCCGTTTTGCGTGATGGCAGGCGTCGGTGGTGTGGGATTAACAGTTATAGTCACATTATCTGTAGCACTGCACCCATTGGTGGTAACTGTTACCGAATAGGTAGTAACGGTTGTAGGCATTACAGATGTTGTTTGAGTATTGTCCCCGGTACTCCATGCATAAGACGTTCCTCCCGAAGCTGAAAGAACAATACTTTCTCCGCTGCATATAGCCTGGTCGGTACCGGCATTTGCAACAGGAGTTGTAGTAACAGATACAGCGTAAGCAGAAATCGTTCCGCTACCGCACGCGTTGGTTCCCAGAACAGTAATATTTCCCGAGGAAGCGGTTCCCGAAAAATTCACAGTAATGGAGTTGGTGTTACTTCCCGAAGCAATCGTGGCACCGAAGGGCAGGGTCCAGGTATATCCTGTAGCTCCTGCAATAGGAGATACTGAATACGAAACGCTGCTTTGTCCGGTGCAAACCGATGCAGTTCCTGTAATTGAACCCGCCGCCGCTACGGATGGATATACGGTAATTGTTCCGGTTTTTGTTACAACTCCGCAACCCCCTGTCAAGTTTATAATATAATTATACGTCCCGGCTGCAGAGGATGCCCCGCTTATTGTTACTATATTTGCTGACCAGTTACCGCTTACTCCTGCCGGTAAACCTGCAAATGATGCACTGGTTGCCCCGGTTGTACTATACGTGATATTAACAATGGCACTATTTATACAAACAGATTGATTATCGGTTTGCACAGCAGAAGTTAACGTTATTGTGTTCGTAGGGTTCAGAGTAACCGAATAATTAGGAGAAACTGTTCCGTTTCCGCAGGAATTGGTTCCTTGTACGGTAATATTACCTGATGAAGCGGTCACTGAAAAATTAACGTTAATGGAATTGGTGTTACTTCCCGATGCAATCGTGGCACCGGTTGGAAGGGTCCAGGTATATCCGGTTGCATTTGTGATGGTTCCTACAGAATATGTACCTGATTGTCCCTGGCAAACGGTTGCTGTACCAGTAATGGTTCCCGCATTTACCGGCAGGGCATTAACAGTGATATAGTTGGTTTGTGTTTTTGTATTCGAACCGCTTGCGTTTGTCGCTATGAGTACCACAGTATATGTGCCGGCAGTATTATACACAACGGTTGGATTTTGCAGATTGCTGGTTGAGGGTGTTCCCCCGTTGAAGGTCCATGACCATGAAGTAGGAGAATTTGTACTCTGATCTGTAAAAGTAACAGAAGTACCTTGGCAAACCGTTGTACTGTTTGCTGTAAAATTTGCAACAGGTGCACCCGATAAAATGGACGGGTTCCATTTATAAATTCCGCCGTCTGATGAGTTGGTATTGAAACTTCCGGCCCATCCTGTGTTAATATCATAGAATGAAACACTGGTATATTGAACCGAACCTGTATCAACATTGAGGAAACTGGCGCAATCGTTCAGGCTGTAAGAAGATCCTGTATTGGGGTAGCTTGCGGCATCAACCCACATTGCAGAAGTTCCGGGAACAAATTTAATCTTTGGCATATTAACCAAATAACCGGTTGGTGTAATAGTTGACCATGCGGAGCCGCCATTAGTAGTTTTTTTAATTGTATAAGGAAATGTATCCATCACAGCAATTCCAACATTGGCATCTTTAAAAGTAACAGTCACAAGTTTGCCAAGACCTGTTGAAGAAACAGTCCAGGTAAGACCTTTATCAGTAGATTTATAGACTCTGCCCGTAGTGGTAGAGAACCAAATTGTATTGCCTACAGCGTAGTATTCATTTGTAACTCCACATTCGTTAGCTTGAGAATTTGGAAGTGATGACGTTGAAACCTGAGTCCAGGTTGTTCCGCCATTAGCAGTCGTATATATAACAAAATCACTGGCTGATGTGGAGATCGGGTCACCCATGCAAACTCCGTTGTTTGCATCGAAGAAGTGAACAAAGTCTGCCCAACTGTTAGTAAATGGAGCCGTAGTCTGCTGTGTCCATGTTGCGCCTCCATCGGTTGTTTTTACAATAACGCCGCCTGTGCCAGAAATTGGAAACATGCACGCATATGCAGTAGTATAACTAAAAGCAAAAATATTTGACACGCCATAGTTTGCTGAATTGGTAAAAGTAATAGTACCGGGGGTCCAGGTAGTGCCGCCATCATTTGTTCTTGTAAATTCCCGGATATAGCCTGCAGGATTCGTTCCATCGTAGGCTTTTGCCCATACTACATTAGGACCAACTATAAATACTTGATCAATGCCCCTGCTGGCATTGGAAAATGCGGTATTTTGTTTAATCCATGCTGAAGGAACTCCGCCTACTTTTACATATCTTTCTTTGTAGATAACGTCTGATCCATTTGCATTGCTTACCGTAAGGGAGATAATTTTATAGCCGTTGGTAGCAAAAGTAATTCCTGAAGGATTCTGGGCCGAAGAAGTGGAAGGAGTGCCCCCTTCAAAAGTCCATGTCCATGTAGTGGGGTTATGTAATGAATTATCAGTAAAGGCTACGGGAGCGCCAATAGCCGGTACAATATTGTCCACGGTAAAATCAGCGATAGGCGCATTTGCATTTAAGGGTGTAATGCGAACTACGGCCTGGCGGTTTGAGGTGAAATTATAACCGGAAGGGTTCAATGCATTCAGATAATAATAACCGTCGCTTGATCCGCTCCATCCCCAGTTAATATGGTATTTATTAGCGCTATTGTATCCATCGCATACAAAAGCGTGTCCTCCGGATGCCGTGCTGCTGCCCGCTAAAAGCACAGGCCTGCCTGCATCCATTTCGGCTTTGATCATAGCGGTCCACAACGATTCTGAGGAATATAATGCCTGGTATTTCGTTTCGGCTGACGGCTGATATCTGAAATAATTAATTAAAGACCCGGGTACATCAGAAGTGTATGCTCCTGATCCGGAAGTAGAGTAATCCATATTTACTGAAACTCCACAATGGTACATCAAAGTGGCAACTGCCGAATTCTGCGCAGAAGTACCCGGATAGGAGTTAATCATATTTGTCCATTGATACGTTGTGGTTCCGAAATTTGCAGAAAGAGTGCCATATGTAGCATGGGTATATGAATGAGAACCATTGCCTGTGGTTGGATAATTCCATTTTTTCATAATCTGCGCCATAGCAGTTGCAACACAGCCCGTATATGTATTGGTCGGGCACTGAAGATTGTATGGACTCGATTGATCCCATGTGGTGCTACACATGGGAGCTACTACCTGAATGTCTTTAGCATAAAACTCAGCAAAAATCTTACCCCATTCTTTCGATGTCTCATAATTGTCCAGATTTGAACTGACAATAAATTTAATTTCCTTACAGTATGAATTAAAAAAATCCCGGGCATTCGGCGGAATATTGTTTTTGTCAAATGGCTCGTCAATGGAAAAGCCAAGAATAGGAGTAACCGCATCATCGGCAGAAACCATCACAAAGCCGCCTGCATTAAAAATAAATGTATAATAAGTAGTCAATCCTTCGTATTTGGTTTCAACTACATCATTGATGGTAAAATCATTTGTACGGGTTGAGGCATAATGTTTATACCAATTTGAAGCAATAGTCATTGCAACATCTGATGATACAGGATTTGCAAAAATGATTGCACTGTAAAGCACAACCAGGCTGGTGAACATCAATTTTTTAATCATATATGTTTAATTTAAGAGTTTGAAAAACTCCCGATAATAATACAAAGTTAGTAAAATATTTTAAGTTTAAAAACAAAAAGATTCTTAATTTTGCACGGAATGAAATATACTAAAAATGGTTAAATTGTTAACATTGTTAAATTACTTTTTTTATTCATTTATATATCGTTAATATTTGATTTATAACAATTTAACAATATGACAATTTAGCAATATTATTTCAGCAAAAGATTAAATTTTAAACCGTTTGCAGTATAACAGGTAAGACAAGTTTAAAAAATTATTAATACATTATGAATTTCATAAAATTAAAATCACCTGCAACAACGGCAAATGTAGGCCCGGGCTATGATATTTTTGCCATGTCGTTAGGCGAACCTTATGATGAGTTTATAATTACATTAAATAATACGGATGTTATTAAAATTGATATCTACGGTGAAACGCAAAATATCCCGGCGAGCCTGAACGATAATACGGCAGGCCTCGCTATTCTTGAATTATTTAAAAGGAAAAATATTACGCAAGGGCTCACATTTGAGATAAATAAAAAAATGCCTTCAGGCTGCGGTTTGGGAACTACCGGGGCCTCTGCATCGGCTGCAATTTTCGGGTTGAACAAATTACTGAACTTAAACCTTGGCCTCAATGAACTGGTAGATATTGCAAGGTATGGAGAAATCGCATCCGGCGGTTCGCCTCACGCGGATAATGTTGCCGCAGCCCTGATGGGTGGATTTGTTCTCATTAAAAATTACCACCCTATTGATGTGATTAAACTTGAAATGCCGGAGATTCCCGTTGTTCTGGCTGTTATCAGGAAAAGCCAGCGGACAACAAGAGGTTTTATTACGTACGAAATAGGCCAGGAAAAACTGAAAGAACAAATGGCGCGGTGTTCAAGCGTGATACATGCCATACACACACGGGATATTAAAGAATTCGGAAGAGCTATAAGCGTTGACCATATTGCAGAACCGGTACGCGGAGCCGTAATCCCTGAATACATTGAAACCAAGTTGAAACTTCTACAGACAGGCGCTTATGGCTGCAATATCAGCGGCGGAGGTTCTTCTGTATTTTGCATTTGTGAAGCGGAAAAGCAGGATGAACTTGCCGATATTATGCAGAAAAACTTTAAAAATAACTCTAATTTCATCCGGGTGATTAAAACAAAAACCAGCAATAAAGGAGTCTTTGAGGTAATATAAAATCGAATTTATTTGTAATTTGATGCTTGAGATTTGGGACTTGGAATTTTTTTTCTTAATTCCCAAAACATTTCGGCTGGTTAGCGTCGTCGCGGAAATCAATATAATTTACTTCGGGCAACTTTTTCAATACCTCTAATATTTTGGGATAATCCATTCCTTTGTTTCCAAGCAGGCTGATTTTTTCGAGGCGGGTTAGTTTTTCAATTTCAGCAGGCAGCTCTTTTAATTTGTTATTTTTAAAATTCAGATCATGCAGATTTTTTAATTTACTGATTTGTCCGCTGATGCTGCTCAATTGATTCAATTCAAAATTTAATGTATTCAAATTTGTCAAAGACCAGATTTCGTCCGGTAAAACAGAAAGTTGATTATTCCATAAATATAGCGATTGCAGGCCGCTCAGTTTACTGATCTCTGGCGGCAATTTACCAATCTTGTTTTCTCCGAGTTCCAAAACCGATAAATTATTCAGTTTGCTCAACAAAATAAACGTATTTGTCAAATCCAACGAGTTATTTCCGCTCAGGTCAATCTCCTGTAAATTTTTAAGTTTTGCTATATCTTCCGGAAGTGTTGTAATGTTATTGATGCTGATATCTAATTTTTTTAACGATGAAATGTTGCCGATAGAATTGGGCAATGCTTTAAGATCATTAAATTCCAGGTCGAGTTCTTCAAGTGTAGCGGATTTGCTTAACACGTCAAGCGCCTGGTTAAAATCAATGCCCGGATTGCTGCCAAGGGATAAGTATTTTAATTTGGGAAGCCTGGCAATTTCTGCCGGGATTTTTGTAAAAGTATTTCTTTTAAAATCTACCGATTCAAGGCTAACGAGTTTCTCTACTTCAGCAGGCAGGGTATTGAACTTATTGTATGAAAGATCAAGTTTCTGCAATTTTACGAGTTTGCAAAACTCTGCCGGAAGCGTTGTGAGCTGATTCCTTTTTAGGTCAATCTCCTTCAGATTGGCTAAAAGCTGAATATCGGGAGAAAGTTTGGAGATTTTATTCCCGGTCAGATTCAGTCTTTCGAGGCTCGGAATGTTAGTTGTTTCAACAGGGAAGCTGGGAAACAGGTTCCATCCAAGATCCATATTTTTTAATTTGGATAATTTAGAGATTTCTTTTGGCAACGATTCAAGTTCGTTAAATGACAGGTACAGTTCTTCAATGCTGGATAATTTTTCGATTTCTGCAGGAAGCGAAATGATCTTGTTAAAGGAGAGGTTCAATACCCGGAGATTTTTAAGCGTATTCAAATCTGTAAATAATTTTTTGAGATCAATATCCGGGCAGGTATTTAGTTCCAATACCTGTAAATTCGGGAACATAGTGATTTCGGGAATAGCGTTTTTCTTAATATTCATAAGGGATAGCTTATATACTTTAGCAGGCTCTTTTAATGCTTCCTCAAGACTGATGAATTTATATTGCGTCTCAAGTTCCTGCGCACTGAGCAATTTCTGGGCAAAAGAAAAATTAACAAATGCCGCCGGCAGAAAAGAAATAAAAAATAATAATGTAATCTTCATAAAGAAATCATTTTAGAAAGGGTAAAAATAATAAACTTTTAATAAAACCTAAATTCTAAAGTGAAAATACTGAAATATCAAATAATTTCCGAAAAGTCAATAACATAAACTCAAAATTAATTTTCATCTACCAGATGACAAAAAAAATGATTTATCAATATCCTACATATCGCATGGTTATTGAAACATAGAATTTAATTT